>NZ_JBKJUM010000115.1:0-4562 GCF_046590655.1 Daejeonella sp. | reverse complement strand
GGTCTGAGGTCTGAGGTCTGAGGTCTGAGGTCTGAGGTCTGAGGTCTGAGGTCTGAGGTCTGAGGTCTGAGGTCTGAGGTCTGAGAATGACCGTTCAAGTTACGATTTAATTTATACGATTTGCATCAGACTTCCGACCTCCGACCTCAGTCCACTACTTCCTCAAATATTTGAAATTCTTACCAATGAATTTCGCATTTACCCCGAGTTCTTCTTCAATACGAAGCAACTGGTTATATTTTGCAATTCTGTCAGAACGTGATGCGGAACCAGTCTTAATTTGTCCGCAATTTAAGGCCACAGCCAGATCCGCGATGGTATAATCTTCCGTCTCACCAGAACGATGGCTCATTACCGAGGTATAACCATTGTTCTGAGCAAGGCTTACTGCATTAATGGTTTCAGTAAGAGAACCAATCTGATTCACCTTCACAAGTATGGAATTAGCAGTATGAGTGTCTATTCCCTGTTGTAAACGTTTTACATTGGTAACAAAAAGATCATCACCTACCAGCTGGACTTTTGATCCAATTATGTCTGTTAATAATTTCCAGCCCTCCCAGTCGTCTTCGGCCATTCCGTCTTCAATAGAAATGATAGGGTATTTTGAAGCAAGTTTAACCAGGTACTCAACTTGTTCAGTGCTTGTTAAAATTGAACCCTTTTCGCCTTCAAATTTAGTATAATCGTATTTTCCGTCCTTGTAGAATTCAGATGCAGCACAGTCAAATGCTAAATAAATATCCTCCCCGGCTTTGTATCCCGCTTTTTCTATTGCTTCTAATATAGTTTCAATTCCATCTTCGGTTCCTGCGAACTTAGGTGCGAAACCTCCTTCATCACCTACCGCCGTAGATAATCCTCTGTCGTGGAGGATCTTTTTAAGTGTATGGAACACTTCAGTTCCCCAGCGTAAAGCTTCAGAGAAAGAAGAAGCGCCCACCGGCATAATCATAAATTCCTGGAATGCAATCGGCGCATCCGAGTGAGAACCGCCATTAATAATGTTCATCATTGGAATAGGCAGAGTGTTAGCATTAACACCGCCGATATATCTGTACAAAGGCTGACGACTTTCTTGTGCAGCAGCTTTTGCCACAGCAAGTGAAACACCTAAAATTGCATTCGCACCGAGATTCCCTTTATTTTCTGTCCCGTCTAATTTTATAAGTAAGCTGTCAATGCTGTTTTGTTCGAATACATCAATACCGTTTAATTCAGGGGCGATTTTTTCGTTTACGTTGGCGACGGCTTTAAGCACGCCTTTTCCTAAGTATACAGATTTATCCCCATCGCGAAGCTCTACAGCCTCGTGAATACCGGTAGAAGCACCAGATGGAACTGCTGCACGGCCTATTATTCCGTTTTCTGTAATAACATCAACTTCTATAGTAGGATTTCCACGGGAATCCAAAATTTGTCTTGCGTGTACGTCGATAATTAAACTCATGTGTATGTTTTAATGGTAATATTAATCAGTGTATTTTATACACTACGATGATTTATTCAAAAATACATTTTTACTGTGAGAAACATAGAAACCTTTCAACTTCCACGTCTCACTTTTACCTGTTCTGGTCACTTCAGCATAGCCACGAAATCATCAAAAAGATAACGAGAGTCATGCGGGCCAGGTGAAGATTCCGGGTGATACTGCACTGAAAAGGCCTTTTTACCTTTTACCCTTATTCCTTCAATGGATTGGTCGTTAAGGTTAATATGCGTGATTTCTACTTTGTCTGATTTGCGGACATCCTCTTGTATAACTCCAAAACCATGGTTTTGGGAAGTCACTTCGCAGTGGTTTATTATTACATTCTTAACTGGATGGTTTAATCCGCGATGGCCATTAAACATTTTCATAGTGCCGATACCATTCGCAAGAGCAAGAAGCTGATGTCCGAGACAAATCCCAAACAAGGGCTTTTCAGCAGCCAGAATTTCTTTTACAGTTTCAATTGCGTAAGGCATCGCTGCAGGGTCGCCCGGGCCATTGGAAATAAAATAGCCGTCTGGCTCAAACTTTTCCATTTCCGAAAAACTTGTCTTTGCGGGAAAGACTTTCGCGAAAACGCCCCTTTTATCAAAGCTTCTTAGAATATTTTTCTTAACCCCCAGGTCAAGAACTGCTACTTTGTGTGCAGCATTCGGGTCACCGTACTCATACGCTTCTTTGGTAGAAACCTGAGATGAAAGCTCAAGCCCGTCCATTGATGGTACGGTTGCCAGCTTTGTTTTTAGTTGATCGATGTCAAGTATTTCTGACGAAATAATTCCGTTCATCGCACCTTTGTCACGAATATGCCGTACAAGAGCGCGCGTATCGACGTCAGATATTCCTACTATATTTTCATCCTGAAAATAGTCCTGAATAGAAGTGTCGGACATTTTGCGGCTGTATGCAATATTGAAATTTTTGCAAACTAAACCTGCGATCTTTATATCCCCTGATTCTATTTCATCATCGTGGATCCCATAATTCCCAATATGTGCATTGGTAGTAACCATGATCTGCCCAAAATATGAAGGATCTGTAAAGATCTCCTGATATCCGGTCATGCCCGTGTTAAAACATATTTCACCAGAGGTGGTACCAATTTTTCCTGCCGCTTTCCCATGGTAAACAGTTCCGTCTTCCAGAAGCAAAACTGCCGGTAATTTGATGTAATTATTCATTGATTTTATTTGAAGAATTATGAAAATCGGGGAAACAAATGGTCAGTATAGATGAATTCTGACGGTATGGAAGGAAGTTTATTACTTCTTTTATCACAAAGGACAAAAGTATGGATTTATAACTAATATTAAAAGTAAAATTGATTAAGAATTTTAAAATCCTTAAATGTATGGAGGAGTAATATCATATTGTCCCTTTAATCATAACTTTGGTCAGGAATTACTAAACTCAGGCAAATGTCAGTTCACACAGACGTAAAACGAATTACCACAAACACCATCCTTGGGATGAAGCAAAAAGGCGAAAAGATTGCAATGCTTACTTCCTACGATTTTTCAATGGCTACTATCGTAGATGAGGGGGGAATAGATGTTATCCTTGTGGGAGATTCTGCATCAAACGTGATGGCGGGGCATGAAACGACATTACCAATTACCCTTGATCAAATGATATATCATGCTGCCTCCGTAGTGAGAGCGGTAAAACGGGCGCTCGTGGTTGTTGATCTGCCTTTCGGATCGTACCAGGGAAATTCAAAGGAAGCACTTAACTCTGCCATACGCATCATGAAGGAATCGGGTGCGCATTCTGTTAAGCTTGAGGGGGGAATTGAAGTGCGCGAATCCATTGACCGGATAATCACTGCTGGTATTCCGGTGATGGGACACCTCGGACTAACCCCGCAGTCAATATATAAATTCGGAACATACACTGTAAGAGCAAAGGAAGAGGCCGAAGCGGAAAAGTTAAAAAGCGATATTTTAGTGCTTCAGGATGCCGGGTGTTTTTCTGTAGTACTTGAAAAAATACCTGCTGCACTCGCAAAAGAAGTAACTGAAAGTGTTAAGATACCAACGATTGGTATTGGTGCAGGCCCTCATTGCGATGGGCAAGTATTAGTTGTTCACGATATGCTTGGGCTGAATAAAGGGTTTAAACCCAGGTTTCTCAGGCAGTACCTAAACCTGTTTGACGAGATCAACGGGGCGGTCAGCAGTTACGTACGCGACGTCAAATCCGGCTCATTCCCCAATGAGTCAGAGCAATACTGATCTTAAGACAGAGATGAATAGTGCTGATAATAAAAAGTCAAAGTTTCCGGCTCAGGTTGAAGATATCACAGACAAAGACATCTTGTTTGAGGATAATCATCTTATCGCGGTAAACAAGCGTGCGGGAGATATTGTGCAGGTAGATGACACCGGGGATGAGTCACTTGACGAAAAAGTGAAACGCTATATTGCTAAGAAATACAACAAGCCTAATGGTGCATTTTTAGGGGTGGTACACCGACTTGATCGCCCGGTCAGCGGGGTTATTTTGTTTGCTAAAACGAGCAAGGCCCTCGACCGGATTAATAAAATGTTCAAAAGCCGTGATATGCACAAGACTTATTGGGCAGTAGTTAGGAATAGGCCAGTCGTGGAAGAAGGGAATCTTGTACATTGGCTGGTAAAGAATGCCCAAAAGAATGTCACAAAAGCTTACGATAAAGAAATCCCCGGAAGCCAGCGTGCTGAGCTTAACTATAAACTCGTCGGGGAGCTTGGCGGCTATTATCTTATCGAAGTAGATCCGATTACTGGTCGGCCCCACCAGATACGTGTTCAGCTGTCCACTTTAAATTGCCCGATCGTCGGAGATAATAAATACGGTTATCCGCGTGGCAGCTTGAAAAAAAGTATTTGCCTGCATGCCCGCCGTCTTCAATTCCTGCATCCGGTAAAACAGGAGCCTGTAAACATTTTCGCTCCTTTGCCACAGGATGGTTTCTGGGAGAGGTTTGAGGCGTTGGTCTGAGGTCTGAGGTCTGAGGTCTGAGGTCTGAGGTCTGAGGTCTGAGGTCTGAGGTCTGAGGTCTGAGGTCTGAGGTCTGAGGTCTGAG
>NZ_JBKJUM010000105.1:0-11370 GCF_046590655.1 Daejeonella sp. | reverse complement strand
AATATCAAACCTACGGCTGGATATGGAATAAACCCAAGGAAAATGAAGCTCATTACTACTGGGAGCACTCTTCAGGTAAAAAATGTATCCGGATATCTTATGATAAATATACTTCTGCATTTTTAGGAATCAACACTTTTGGAATTAGAATGAGGCACGAATTTTTTGATAATGCCCTGACTGATAACCGTTCTGTTGAATATATAATAGACAATCTTTCCTGCGCAAATTTCGATCCTGAGTTTTATTCAAAACATGAACCTGAAATCCGATCCTTATTTTATCAAACCCATTCTCATACCGTATAATTAATTTGAGCATGAACAAAACGTATGAAAGCATGTCTGTTATTGATCATGATAACAGATCCCCTTCCACTATCCAAAAAATTGCACTGGCTACCAGTTCTGTTGGATTTGTTATTCTATCTCTGGCTCTCCTCAACCTGGATTTTTCGCATAAGGCAATATGGCTCGCAGTCGCCCTGCTAGCCATTATTTCGGGAATTGTTTTATACGCCAATGATTTATATCTCAGGCAGCCTGCCGGGATTAAATTTAATGGCATATGGTTTAATTCTCTAACAGGCAGGGGGACGCTTGCATGGATTTTAGCAGTTTTATTAACGCTGTTTTACATCATTATATATTGGTTTCCACAATACCTGGGTTATCAGGTTAAAGGCGGAAACACAGGATTGGTTTCCTTATTTGACCCATTCAGTGTATTTATAAACGGAAAGCCAGCTACTCAATGGTTTGTCTACGGAACATTGTATACTATAGCTATTTTGGCCATGGGATACAAGTTTTTATTAAAGTATAGGGATAACAAATACCAGATCATCAGGACACTTTCCGTGATGTTTTTTCAGGTAGGGTTTGCTTTTTTAATCCCCGAAATATTGTCAAAACTAAATCCGGATACTCCCTATTTTAATAAGGATATTAAGAATATGTGGCCGCTCAATTACTACTTCTTTGAGGAGTGGCATTTAACAAATATGTTAAATGGAGGAAATTTGGGCATTTTTATGTTGATTTCCGGACTCGTAATGATATTTCTTATTTCTCCGGTGCTAACTTATTTTTACGGTAAAAGGTGGTATTGCTCATGGGTTTGCGGATGTGGCGGATTGGCCGAAACAGCAGGAGATCCATTCCGGCATTTATCTGATAAGTCGAGCAAAGCCTGGAAATTTGAACGCTGGAGTATACATTTAGTTTTAGTGTTCGCATTTATCATGTCGGTGGCTGTGTTATATACTTTTTTAGGTAAAAATCCTGATCAGAGTCTATTAACTCGCAGGCAGTTCACCATTGGAATTGTCGTATTCCTGACCTTGTTAACGGCATGTTTATATCTTTTTAAAAGGAGAAATATGGATAAGGATGCCATTTTTACGATGGTATCATTGGTAGTCGTAATGGTTGGAGTGATTATGCTCAACCATTTCTCAGGTAATGAAAAGATATTCTTTGTAAATAATTATACGCTGACCTCATGGTACGGGTTTGCTATAGGTGCGCTTTTTAGCGGAGTTGTAGGAGTAGGCTTTTATCCTATTATGGGAAGCAGGGTATGGTGCCGTTTCGGTTGTCCGCTGGCAGCAATTCTAGGCTTACAGCAGCGTTTGTTTTCGAGGTTCAGGATCACAACTAACGGTGGGCAGTGTATCTCATGTGGAAACTGTTCCAATGCCTGTGAAATGGGGATAGACGTTCGCGCCTATGCACAGAAAGGTGAAAATATCGTCCGTTCATCATGTGTCGGTTGTGGCATCTGCTCCGCCGTTTGCCCCCGTGGAGTTTTGAAATTGGAAAATGGTTCTGAAGACAACAGGATCAATGAAGATCCCGTATTACTAGGCAATGATGTAAATTTACTGGCACTTTTAAGGCAGGAATCAAAGAATAAGGATTAGCACGCATACAGCATTATAAGAAAGGATTAGTGAAAAGAATCAAGGTTATCATTCCCGCCTACAACGAAGAAAAATCAATTGGACAAGTAATCTATGAAATACCTGAAATAGTAGAGGAAATTATCGTTGTCAGTAATAATTCAAATGATGCGACCATAGAGAATGCTCATAAGGCGGGTGCAACCGTCTTATCCGAAAGTCGTTCAGGATATGGCAATGCATGTCTGAAAGGGATAGAATACATTTCCCAACAAAAAATACCGCCCGACATCGTCGTTTTTCTGGACGGCGATTACTCTGACTATCCTGAAGAGCTTTTAAAGCTAATTGCTCCGATTATCGAAAACGATATCGACTTTGTAATTGGCGCCCGGGTAAAAGAGTTGCGTGAAAATGGATCTATGACCCCTCAGCAAATATTTGGGAATTGGCTGGCAACGTTTTTAATGAAATGGTTGTTTGCATCCAAATTTACAGATCTTGGGCCTTTCAGAGCAATCAAATATAATAAGCTCATAGAGCTTAAAATGATCGACAAGACCTATGGATGGACCGTAGAAATGCAATTAAAGGCTTTAAAACAGAAACTGACATATGTCGAAATTCCGGTCCGGTACAAAAAAAGAATTGGAATTTCAAAAGTATCTGGAACGGTTAATGGCACGGTCATGGCAGGAGTTAAGATAATCGGTTGGATTGCAAAATATAGTTTTAAATGAAATGTGGATCTATATCTCATATATAATCATAGGAATTTACGGGTTTGCGCTGATAATGATGTTTTTTTACAACATTTCTCAATTAAATCTCCTATTCAGTTACGTTTCATCGAAATACAAAAAGGAATGCGTGGAAGTTTTTGATCTCTCGAAAACAGATGAAATCCCCCTTGTTACGATTCAACTACCTATTTTTAATGAAAAGTATGTAATGGAACGTCTGTTACGTTGCATGTCAAACATGGATTATCCAAAGGACAAGCTGGAGATCCAGGTATTGGATGATAGCGACGATAATAGCAAAAATCTGACGTCAGAACTTATCGGGAATCTCAAGAAAACCGGACTCGATATTTCACACATCAGCAGGAATAACAGATTAAATTTTAAAGCCGGAGCACTAAAAGAAGGCCTGAAGACTGCGAAGGGCGAATTTATCGCAATTTTTGATGCAGATTTTCTGCCTGACAAAGACTGGTTGAAAAAAACCATCATTTATTTTAAAAACCCTAAAATTGGCTTAGTACAAACCCGTTGGGGGCATTTAAACCGAAATTACTCGCTGCTAACAAAAGTTCAGGCTTTTGCTCTGGATGTTCATTTTACGCTTGAACAGACTGGAAGAAATTCAAATCACCATTTCATGAATTTTAATGGGACTGCCGGAATATGGCGCAAGCAATGCATTTTAGAATCAGGTAACTGGCATGGTGATACCTTAACTGAAGATCTGGATCTGAGTTACCGGGCTCAGTTGAATAATTGGGAGTTCAAATATCTGGAGAATGTGGTCGTGCCTGCCGAACTACCAGTAGTTTTCAGCGCTGCCCGTTCTCAGCAATTTAGATGGAATAAAGGAGGGGCAGAAAACTTCATCAAACTGTTCCGAAGTGTGCTCTCGTCTGAAAAATTACCAGTTTTCACCAAAATACACGCAATTATGCATTTAGGAAGCAGTTCTATGTTTTTCTTTCTGCTAATAATATCTGTATTAAGTATTCCAATGCTTTACATTAAGAAAGAATATCCGCAACTTGATCTTGCGTTTAAAATTCATAGCTTTTTTATTGTCAGTAGTTTTATCTTATTCGTAAACCATTGGGTAGTTTATAAAAATCTTCATCTAAAAATGTCGTATCGTTTTATGAATTTCATCAGCATGTTTCTTGCTTTTTTTACCCTAACGCTTGGATTTTCTTTGCATAATACCTTCGCCGTTGCAGAAGCATATATGGGCAAAAAAAGTGATTTTATTCGTACCCCTAAATTCAATATAAAGAAGTCTTCAGATAATTGGGTGGGGAATGAATACATAAACAACAAGATTCCAACATTTGTAATTTTTGAAATACTATTATTGCTATATTTTGTTTTTGGCTTGTGCAGCTCTTTTATTTTAAATGACTATACCCTGCTGCCATTTCATTTCATGCTCATCACAGGTTTTGGATATGTAATATATACAACTTTTAAAACCTAATCTAAATGCTCAGCTATTGGCGGGATAACAAACTATTAATATTTAGCATCCCATCATGTTCTATCTTATATATTTTACTAGCCTATGATTTAAACAGAAGCAACTTCCTGTATCTTCTAACCCTATTTTCAGCACTATTCTTATTTTATTTTTTCTTTATATCCTTCCATCGAGACGACAGTAAAACGGGTCTTCTCTTCAAAACAGGAATTTTTTTCCGGCTTTTATTTTTATTCGCAATACCAAACCTATCACAGGATTTTTACCGTTTTATATGGGACGGCAGGATGTTAATAAACGGCTTCAATCCATATTTACACCTTCCCGACCAAGTCATAAGTAATGCGCTGATTAATATCCCCGAAGCAATGCAATTAGTTAATGGCATGGGAAGTTTGAGTTCCGGACATTATACAAATTATCCTCCCGTAAACCAGTTGTGTTTTGCTTTGGCAGCAGTTGGCTCTGGTAAAAGCATTTTTGGCAGTGTAGTTATTCTACGGATACTGATCATCGGGTTTGACCTTGGGATTTATTTTTATGGCCGAAAGCTGCTTCAGGCACTTAAAATTCCTGAAAATAGAATCTTTTTCTATTTTCTAAACCCACTTGTTATCACTGAGCTAACAGGAAACCTTCATTTTGAAGGTGCAATGATATTTTTTCTCGTTCTGGCCCTATATCAGTTACATATCGGAAAATTTGTATGGGCAGCAGTTTTTATTAGCCTGTCTATTTCTATAAAGTTGATTCCCTTAATGTTGTTACCATTGTTTATAAAATATCTCGGATTCAAAAGAGCAATGCGCTTTTTTATGATGGTAGGGGTAATGACGCTAGCCTCATTTTTGCCATTCTTTTCCGTTTCGTTTCTAAATAATTATATGTCTACAATAGCATTATGGTTTATAAATTTCGAGTTTAATGCAAGTATATATTATATCATCCGGAGCATTGGCTACTATACAGCAGGTTATAATATTATTCATATCACGGGGCGGGTAATTCCTTTAATACTGATGGCTATAATCCTGTTTATATCCTTTAAAAAGCAAAATAGTACTCTTAAAAGTTTAATCACGAACATGCTGATTGTGCTTTCTATCTTCTTTTTTCTTTCGACTACAATTCATCCATGGTACATTATATCATTGGTGATGCTATCTGTATTCACCCATTGGAAATTCCCCTTAGTTTGGAGTTTTACGATCATACTAAGCTATTTTGCCTACTCCAATCCTGTATTTCAGGAAAATCATTTAATTCTTATCGCAGAGTATGCACTGGTTTATGGCTATTTATTTAGCGAGGTTTTAGCTGAAAAAAATCGGAAGCCCGCTCTTGACGCTCATCATTTTTAATTTTAGCATATGGAATGCGTTTGGTATGGCAAATTGAAATGCTGTAAAGCGCTCCAAAATCTTTTATTATTCTTATTTTTACACTGAATTGAAGGTCACTCAGTATATGACCACTTGTTTCATTTTTACATAACTAACAAATCATTTTGTATATGATTAAGATTACACTTCCGGACGGATCTGTCCGCGAATATGAGCAGGGTGTTACCGCTCATCAGATAGCCCTGTCAATTTCTGAAGGTTTAGCGAGAAATGTATTAGCTGCGCAGGTTAATGGCCAGGTTTGGGATTCGTCGCGACCGATTGAGGCAGCTTCAGAAGTTAAATTGCTTACATGGAACGACATAGAAGGTAAGAACACCTTCTGGCATTCTTCTGCCCACCTGATGGCCGAGGCCCTTGAAGCACTGTACCCGGGTACTAAATTCGGAATAGGGCCCGCCATTGAAACAGGATTTTATTATGATGTTGATTTTGGCGACCGGGAATTCTCTTCTGATGATTTTAAACGGATAGAAGATAAGATCATGGAGCTGGCCAGAACGAAAGCCGGGTTTTCACGAAAGACGGTAACAAAGAATGACGCTGTGGAATATTTCACAGAAAAAGACGATGAGTACAAACTCGATCTCATAAAAGATCTTACCGATGGTTCAATTACCTTTTATACCCAGGGTAACTTTACTGATCTTTGTCGCGGCCCGCATATCCCGAACACAGGCTTTATAAAGGCCGTGAAGCTTATGAATGTTGCCGGAGCTTATTGGAGGGGCGACGAAACCCGCAGGCAACTTACGCGGATCTATGGCGTAACCTTTCCAAAGCAAAGCGAGCTTACGGATTACCTTCACATGATCGAAGAGGCCAAGAAGCGTGATCACCGTAAGCTTGGAAAGGAACTGGAGCTTTTTGCCTTTTCTGAAAAAGTAGGGTTGGGATTACCTTTATGGTTACCCAAAGGAACTGCTTTACGCGAAAAACTGGTCAATTTCCTGCAGAAAGCACAAGTTAAATCGGGATACGAGCAGGTTATAACGCCCCATATAGGTCATAAAAACCTTTATATTACATCCGGTCATTACGAAAAGTATGGGGCTGATTCATTCCAGCCGATAAAAACACCGCAGGAAGGGGAGGAGTTCTTTTTAAAACCAATGAACTGTCCTCACCATTGCGAGATATATAAAACAAAACCAAGGTCTTACAAAGACCTCCCTGTACGCTACGCTGAGTTTGGGACTGTATACCGTTACGAGCAAAGCGGTGAGCTTCATGGTCTGACCCGGGTACGTGGCTTTACTCAGGACGACGCGCACTTATTTTGTCGCCCGGACCAGGTAAAAGAGGAATTTAAAAAAGTGATAGATCTGGTGCTTTATGTATTTAAAGCACTGGGATTTAATGATTACACAGCGCAGATATCCCTTCGCGATCCGGCAAATAAAGCCAAGTATATTGGATCAGATGAGAACTGGCAGCTGGCCGAATCGGCGATCATTGAGGCAGCTGAAGAGAAAGGTCTGAAAACCGTGGTAGAGATGGGAGAGGCCGCGTTTTATGGACCTAAACTGGACTTCATGGTTAAAGATGCGCTGGGAAGGAAATGGCAGCTGGGGACAATTCAGGTAGACTATAACTTACCTGAACGATTTGAACTGGAATATACAGGCCGCGATAATCAAAAACACAGGCCGGTGATGATTCATAGGGCTCCGTTTGGGTCGCTTGAGCGTTTCGTAGCTGTATTAATAGAGCATTGTGCCGGCGAATTTCCATTATGGCTTACACCTGAGCAATTTATAGTCCTGCCTATCTCTGAAAAATATGAGGATTATGCAAAAAAAGTTTTAGAATCGCTTAATAATTCCGATATTCGCGGCCTGATAGACTCCAGAGATGAGAAGATCGGACGCAAGATACGTGATGCCGAAGTGAAGAAGATTCCGTACATGCTCATAATCGGGGAGAAGGAAATGAATGATGGCCTGATTTCTGTACGGAAACATGGACATGGAGATGCAGGAAGCATGACAATTGAAGAGTTTAGTAATCAATTAGTTAAAGAAATAACAATTTAAGTAAATACTAATTTGGCATTAGGAAGACCAGGATTCAATAGAGGACCACGCCCTCCATTCAAAAAGAAGGAAGCAGAACATAAGATCAATGATCTGATTCGGGCACCCGAAGTTCGGGTTACCGGTGATAACGTGGTCACGGGTATTTATCCTTTCAGAGAAGCTTTAGCTATGGCTATCGAACAGGATCTCGATCTTGTCGAAATTTCCCCAAATGCAGTTCCGCCTGTATGTAAGATTGTTGACTACAACAAGTTTATATATGAGCAGAAAAAGAAGATGAAGGAAATTAAGTCCAATGCAAAGCAAACGGTGATTAAAGAAATCCGTTTTGGGCCTAATACAAATGATCATGATTTTCAATTCAAACTCAAGCATGCCATAGGATTCCTGGAAGGCGGTGAAAAGGTGAGAGCATATGTACACTTTAAGGGTCGTGCGATTGTTTATAAGGAACAGGGAGAGATACTTTTGCTTAAATTTGCTCAGGGATTGGAAGATGTGGGTAAGGTAGAACAATTGCCCAAGCTGGAAGGAAAACGGATGTTTTTGACAGTAGCACCGAAACATTCCGGCAAAAAGTAATCGTTTATCCGGTTTTATCCGACCAGACTAACCTGCCTGACGGCAGGCAAGCAACTAATAAACAACAAACAACAAATAAAATAGAGTTATGCCAAAAATGAAGACGTGTTCCAGTGCTAAAAAGCGCTTTAAGCTTACTGGAACAGGTAAAATCAAAAGAAAGAACGCTTTCATGAGCCACATCTTAACCAAGATGAGCACTAAACGTAAGCGCGCTTTAAGTCAGAGCAGTTTAGTATCTGACGCAGATATGGGCAACGTTAAACGTATGCTTTGTATCGGCAAGTAAGTAACAAATTAATTTAACCAGGTATCAGGTCTTAAAGTTTCCACAGAGGGACACCGCTTACCAAAACACAAAACAACATGCCACGTTCGGTTAACGCAGTAGCGTCAAGAAGAAGAAGAAAAAAGGTCCTCGACCTAGCCAAAGGCTATTGGGGATCAAGAAGCAAGGTTTTTACCGTTGCTAAGAACACTGTCGAAAAAGGTTTGCAATATGCTTACCGTGACCGTAAAACCAAGAAACGAGAATTCAGAGCTTTATGGATCCAGCGTATTAACGCAGGTGCCCGCCAGCACGGATTATCATATTCAGTATTAATGGGAAAATTAACTGCAAACGGAAATCTACTTAACCGTAAGGTTTTAGCTGACCTTGCAATGAATCACCCGGAAGCTTTCAAAGCTGTGGTTGAGACTGTAAAATAGATTTTATTAATGTAATTAAAGGAAGAGGGAGCTGAAAGGTTCCCTTTTTTTGTGTGCGCCGGAGTAACAAAGTCTTTTCCATTTTTGGCCGGAACCATTTGAGAATAGGTGAAGAAAATTGTCTTAGCCAGCAGTAGCTTGTCACCAAAGTTAAAATGCCAAAATATTAAACTTTGTAACACAAATAAAACACGGATAAAAGACGGATGAAACGCGGATAAAAGACAAATAAAAAACAAAAAACGCTTAGTTTTCATGCGTTATTAATCTATTTTTTATTACAATTTTATATGCTTTTAATTTTAAATTTTACTATATTCATCTTTATATTCTACTTATGGGAAAATTAGTAGGCGGCATTAATGGCCCGTTTATCGGAAAAGTCGGTTCGGTTATCGGATCTTCCAGAAATGGAGTACCTTATATGAAAGGTCTGTACAAAAATAGAACAGAAGTCATTTCCGAAAAGGAGAGCTTTAACAGGCGTAAATTCGCTGCAGCTCAATTGTGGCTTAAGCCTTTACTTGGCGTGGTACGGGTAGGATTTAACGGGATTAGTCGGACATCGGGCGGCTTTATCAGTGCAAAGTCCCACCTGATGAGAACTGTCTTAAAAGTTGAAGGAGATAAAATTTTAATTGAACCTGCGCTCGTTAAGGTTAGTTCAGGTGATTTACCAATGGCAGAGGGTGCAGCGGTTAGTAAAACTGCGCCAGGTGAATTAACGTTTACCTGGAACGCGGTCCCCTTCAAAACTGAGTACGGTAGAGATCAGGTTATCATGGTGGCATATAATGTTGAAGATTTTAAGGCTTTCTATTTGCTTCCGGGACAGTTCAGAAGTTCAGGGCACGATATTTTACCAATTAACCAGGATCTTAAACCGGGCTCTGTATTGCACGTGTATATAGCTTTCATCGCTGCGGATAGAAGCAGGCAATCTGATAGTTTATACCTTGGTCAAATAACGATCTAGCTATCCGGATTCTCCACGCCGGCCATGAGCTTTACAGATTTAAACTGGAAATGGTTTTTTTCGAAAGTCCCATGATCCTCTTCTTCCACAATGGATCATGTCGTTCCTGTTAACGAAAACATCATAGAAGTATTTATAGGTAAATGGGTTGTTCTTTTTGAATGAATTGCGAATTAGTTAATTGTGCTGGCGACTCTATGTAACAGGTATTCTATATCGAATGGCTTTGCAACAAAACCGTCTGCCTGATTGCGTTGGGAATGCAGATCATGTGCTGCTGATACAAGGAGTATAGGGATGTGCGCTGTCTCTTCATTATTCTTCAGTTCATCGCAAAGCTTACGGCCGTCATGTTTTCCCAGCATGATATCCATAAGAATTAGGTCGGGATTGATAGTAATCACAGTCGAAATTAAATGATTGCCTGAAGAGTGCCAATTGACATCATAACCCGCCTCCCGAAGAATAGTAGCGATTAAATCAGAAACATCTTCGTTGTCGTCGACAATTAATACTTTTTTCATCTATTTACAGGTCTTTTAAAAATTTCATAGCTAAAGAACTGAGCCAGTCATGCAGTACTCTCGTTCAGTTCTCAAAAGAAGTTGTAAAATTGCAACAACTAAAGTGCCACAATGTTATTCAGTTCTTGGCAACCTGAATCCGCAAACTTGATTGTATGAAGGATGAAAGAGGCCGCTTGGCTCTAAATCGCCGCAACTCTACTGTTTCTACAGTTAACTAAGTCATAAGTTTATTTAAAGCACCTGACGTAAGAATTTAATATTAACATGCTACTTTAACAGGGTAGTTAATGCGCATGATAAATATATGTACGTATATTTGTTCCATGAAAGCGAAATTAAATTTGACAATAGAGCAGGAGATTTTAGATCAAATGAAACAGTTTGCAGCACGCCAGAAGAGAAGTATCTCTGAAATAGTTGAAGATTATTTCAGAGTAATAGCGGCGCCAAAAAAGAAGGAGAGTTTTGTGGAGTTAGTCAGAAGTCTTGAAAAACCTGATATACCTGATGATTTGGATTTGAAAAAGGAATATTACGAGGCTAAGGGCAGAAAGTATGGCCTCTAAAATCTTCCTGGATGCAAATATTATTCTCGAATATGTTTTACGAAGGAAGCAAGCTGGAGTAATCGATTCTTTGTTTGTCGAAATAGAGAAAGGGAAATACCGGGCTTTTACTTCCGTCTCGGTAATACAAATATGCAGCTATTGGATAGAAAAGGAGTTTGATACAGCTCATGCAAAGTATATACTTCTTACTTTGTTAAATAACCTTATCGTCACCGAGGCACACCAAGAATCTGTTGTTCAAGCTCTGCGTTCTTCAATGTCAGATATAGAAGATGCATTGCAGTATTACACCGCAATTCAGCATCGGATGGATTATTTTATAACTCTTGATAAGAAATTTATTTTACAGGCACACCTTGGCCTACCAATTTATTCACCGGTGGAGTTTATGAATTCTGAGTACTGATCTGCGACTATAACGGCTTGATATGGGCACCAGT
>NZ_JBKJUM010000169.1:0-19548 GCF_046590655.1 Daejeonella sp. | reverse complement strand
CTCAGACCTCAGACCTCAGACCTCAGACCTCAGATCCCAAAAATTCCCCGTACTTTTAAAACACCCCATGCAGCCAAACGACAATTTCCAAATTCAACTTCCCCAGTTCGAAGGGCCATTTGATCTTTTGTTGTTTTTTATTGAAAGGGACGAACTTGATATTCAGGATGTTCCTATTGCAAAAATCACCGACGATTTCCTGGATTACCTGCATCACATGAGCAGCCTTAACATTGAGCTTGCGAGCGAATTTATTTTTGTGGCTGCAACATTAATGCGGATAAAAGCGAAAATGCTGTTGCCCCGGCCCGACCTGGATGAAGAAGGAAATGAGATTGATCTGAAGCATAATCTGATTCAAAAGCTTATTGAATATAAAAAGATAAAATTGGTGGCGGAAGAATTCAGGCTGCTTGAACATGAACGGTTTCAGCTTGAAAAGAGGGGAAATATTCTGTTTGATATGCAGCAGGTTGTTTTAAATTCCGAGCCGGGGGAAGAGCTGGAATCTTTTGACCTTTATAAATTAATGGTGATTTTCAACAAGGTCATTAGCCGGAGCCAGTATCGCGAAAATGAAGCGGAGCATATAGTGGAGCAATATCCTTACAATATTGAGAATCAAAAAACCGTCATAAAGCAGCTTCTGGAAGTAAACAAAAGGCTTGATTTCAAGAGTTTACTTTCTCATTCAGACAACAAGGTTCATTTCGTTTATAATTTTCTGGCTTTGCTTGAAATGCTGCAGCAGGAGCTGATCTCTATACAAACGGGCTTGGGGTTTAATAATTTTTGGGTTGAGGGGAAGGTAGGGGGGTTCCCGCTTTCGCGGGAATGACAATCTGTATGGTGACAAGGGGGCGGGGAGATTTGCGACACCCAGTCGCAAACCTCCCCGCCCCCGACGCTAAAAGAACGATGTCATCCCCACGAAAGTGGGGATCTGATATCTCTCCCGTAGCTCTGCGTGTACTTTGCGCCCTCTGCGTTAAAAAAGTGGGCGCCAGCCCAGGGCGAAGCGCCCAACCAAACCTTTTCCCCCAACATAAATATCAATCAAATCTTAATTCGTATTTTTACGCATAATACTTAATTTTTATTCAAGTTACTTTAACACATTCATGAAGAGAGATAAACTTATATTCAACCTGATAGATGAAGAACAAGAACGCCAGGAAACCGGTCTGGAGTTAATTGCATCAGAGAATTTCGTAAGCAAGCAAGTACTGGAAGCTGCTGGTTCGGTTCTGACCAACAAATATGCTGAAGGCTTGCCTGGAAAGAGATATTATGGAGGTTGCGAAGTAGTTGACGAGGTTGAAAACATCGCTATCGAACGTGCAAAAAAACTGTTTAATGCAGCCTGGGTTAATGTGCAGCCTCATTCTGGAGCACAGGCTAATGCAGCAGTCCTTCTGGCGCTCTTAAATGCGGGCGATAAAATATTAGGATTTGATCTTTCTCATGGAGGTCACTTAACTCATGGTTCACCAGTTAATTTCTCTGGTAAATTATATAAGCCATTTTTCTATGGCGTTGTCCGTGAAACGGGCCTGGTTGATTATAAGAAACTGGAAGAGATTGCATTAAAAGAAAAACCAAAACTGATCATTTGCGGCGCTTCGGCTTATTCAAGAGACTGGGATTATAAATTTATCCGTACAGTAGCAGATAAGATCGGAGCTTTAGTACTCGCCGATATTTCACACCCTGCCGGTATGATTGCCCGCGGATTACTGAATGATCCTCTTCCGCATTGTCATGTAGTAACAACTACTACCCACAAGACCTTACGAGGGCCGCGTGGCGGAATGATTATGATGGGACAGGATTTCGAAAATCCTATGGGACAAAAAACTCCTAAGGGAGAATTGAGAATGATGTCATCGGTGTTGGATATGGCCGTTTTTCCCGGAACTCAGGGTGGTCCGCTGGAACATATCATCGCCGCAAAGGCAATAGCTTTTGGCGAAGCTCTTAGCGATGGTTACATGAAATATATAATTCAGGTGAAGAAGAATGCAGAAGCAATGGCAGCGGCATTTGTAGAACGTGGTTACCAGCTAATTTCCGGAGGAACAGATAATCACATGATGCTTATCGATCTCCGAAATAAAAACATAACAGGAAAGGACGCAGAGAACGCCTTGGGTGAAGCTGCAATAACCGTAAATAAGAATATGGTTCCATTTGACGACAAATCGCCCTTCGTAACTTCCGGGATTCGTGTTGGGACGGCCGCCGTAACCACCAGGGGATTAAAGGAAAAACAAATGGTCAGGATTGTGGAATTAATTGACGAAGTAATTTCTAAGCCAGCAAGCACAACTAATTTCAAGAAAATCCGTAAAAAAGTTAATGAAATGATGGAAAAATACCCATTATATAATTAACCAAATTTATTAAACGGTATGTCTGAATCTCTGGCAGAGGAAATTGAAAGGGTACGGATACACTCATTAAAGAGTTACCGTATCCTTGATTCTTCTCCCGAGCCTGAATATGAGCGCATTACACGCATTGCTTCATACATTTTTAAAAAGCCTATCGCACTTATCGCTTTTGTTGATGAAAACGGAGTTTTTATTAAGTCTCAACATGGCGTAAACATTCAGGGCTATTCCAGGAAGGATTCCATATGCCGGTTTACTATTGAGGAGAACCGTTTGATAGTAATTCCGGATACCACTCTGGATCCCCGCACTGTAAATCTTTCAAGGGTTATATCTAATCCTAAAATTCGCTTCTATGCCGGCGCTCCTCTGACTTCTCCCGATGGACATGCTTTGGGTTCTTTAGCCATTATGGATACCGTGCCGGGGGATATTAATGAACAGGAAAGGCAGATTTTGTCCGACCTGGCAAAAGAAGTAGTTGCCCACCTGGAGGCGCGGAAGAACAATCTTGAACTTAAAGGGCTTATTACTAAGTATGAGGATATCAGCACGATGTTCAATAATTCCGCTGAACTGCAGTGCATCCTGGACAGGAACGGAACCATACTGGTGGCTAATAAAGCGATTGAGAAGTTATTGGGATATACGCCAGGGGAAGTTGAAGGCCGCCCTTCCTGGGATTTTTTCCTTGAAGAGGATCTGAAGATTTTCCAGCCAATATTCGCTCGTGGACTGATGGCCCGGAGAAAAAGTTTTGATGTCGAGACCAGAACTAAGCTAAAGGATGGTACTTCCAGATGGATGGGCTGGTCTTTCGCAGTGAAAAATAATAAATGGTATGCCAATGGGAGGGACATCAGCGAGCAGAAAGAAATGATCGCTGAACTGGAGCAGTTATCCCTCGTGGCAAATAAAGTAAATAACGGAGTCATAATCAGCGACAGTACGGGCAGGGTAATATGGTCGAATGAAGCTTCAGAAGATATCACCGGCTACAGCCTGAAAGATTTAAAGGGGAAGAAAATCGGAGATGTCTTGTCAGGCGAACTAACCGACAAGAATGTTCTTGAGAAAGTGAGGGAAAGTACCAGAAATAAGCTTCCCTATAATATTGACATCCTTTCTTACAAGAAAGATGGCACACCAATCTGGCTTTCGGTTTTAAACTCGGTAATATTGGATCCGGAGGGAAATATCGACAAAGAGATTGAAGTCATCATTGATATAACATCACGCAAAAAGGTTGAGGAGGAATTGGAAACCCTTTCATTGGTTGCCAGTAAATCGGCAAGCGGTGTCATAATTCGTGATGGGGTGGGGAAGGTGATTTGGATTAATGCTGCCACCGAATCATTACTTGGCTACAGTTTGGACGAATTAAAAGGTAAACGTTTAGGTGAGGTAGTTGTAGGTGATGGATCGGACCCTAGTGCTCTTGAAATAGCAAGAAAAGCAATTTCAGCCCAAAAGGCTTATAATATTGATCTTAAAATCTATAGAAAAGATGGTACTCCTCTATGGATACAGGCATCTACCACCCCGATATTGAACGAGGCGGGAGTAGTAGAACGCCAGGTTGAGATTATAAATGACATTACTGAACGTAAGTTTAATGAAGAACAACTTACATTATTATCTCTTGTAGCCAGCAAGACAATCAACGGAGTAGCAATAAGCACTTCTGAAGGAAAGATCAAGTGGATTAACGATGCGCTGGAAAAACTTACGGGATATTCTCTCGAAGATTTCAAAAATACCCGTCCTGGTGACTTGCTTTCCGGTGTGGGTACTAACCTGGAAGTGCTGGAAACTGCCAGGAGACAAGCGTCTGAATCGATCGCTACAAATATTGAATTACTTAGTTACAAAAAGGACGGCACACCCATTTGGTTGTCTATCTCAAATACCCCAACATTTAATAGGGATGGCAGCCGCGACCAGCAGGTCGAGATCATCAACGATATATCCGAGCGGAAGCTTGCCGAAGAAGAACTTATTAAAACACGCGAGGAGGCACTTCAGCTCAGTAAGGCTAAGGAGACATTCTTGTCTGTTATGAGTCATGAAATCAGGACACCTTTGAATGCAGTTATTGGTATGTCACATATTCTTATGGATGATAACCCTACCGAAGGCCAAATCGAAAACCTGAAGATACTTGGATTTTCTGCTCAGAATTTATTAAAGCTTATAAACGATATTCTTGATTTTACAAAAATCGAGACTGGAAATATGGTTTTGGAAAGCCTTAATGTGGATCTGAAAGAGCTGGTTTCCAAAACACTTAATTCCCTGCAGTTTAGTACGGCAGAAAAGCCGGTTATATTAAAATCAGAGATTGATCACCGAATACCCAAATATGTAAAAGGCGACAGTATACGTTTATATCAGATATTGATAAATCTTCTGGGTAATTCAGTAAAATTCACCGAAAATGGGGAAGTCAAATTAAAGCTCGACCTTTTAACGGAAAAGAAAAAGACTGTAAGAGTTCGGTTTGAGATTTCTGACACAGGTATCGGAATAGAACCTGAAAAACTAGATTACATCTTTGAGTCATACACTCAGGCAAACTCCGATACCACCAGGAAATATGGAGGAACTGGTCTGGGACTGGCCATTACTAAAAGCCTGCTTCATTTATATGATTCTGAAATTGTAGTCGAAAGTGAGGTTGGGAAAGGTTCAAAATTTAGTTTCGTTATTGAATTTGATCAATCAGAGGAATCTTTTATGCTTGATGATCAAAAAACTCCATTAGACCAAATACATGCTTCTATACTGGTGGTTGATGACAACGAGATTAACAGACTCCTTGCCAGCAAGGTGCTTACCAAATGGGGCATTGACGTGGATTTTGCCGAAAATGGCAAGGTCGCACTTGATAAGGTGATGTCCTCTCATTTTGATTTGATATTAATGGATCTTCACATGCCTGTAATGGATGGAATGGAAGCAGCGAGCGAGATAAGAAAATTAGGTGGGAAATATACAAAATTGCCTATCGTTGCACTCACGGCATCTCTTTTCGCACTTAAGTTAGAATCCATAAGTGAGTCTGGGATGGATGGCTATGTCATGAAGCCCTTTGTACCAAACGAGCTATATTCAAAAATCAGAAGTCTTCTGGTTGATCGATCCCGATAAAAAAGAAAAAGCCGGAACCTAAAAGGTGTCCGGCTAATTCTATCTAAATTAACGCTCTCGATATCTTATACGCTGTTTTGGAGGGAATGTTGCATTAATTTTAGAATAGTTTAAAAGGCAGTGCTAAACTGTTGATTTTCAATAAGATTAATTTGATTTCTATTCTGGTTTAAAGTTCATTCTACGTACCCACAGAAACTTAAACGCAACAAATATTAACCGCGGAGAACGCAGAGTACAGGCGCAGAGTCGCAAGTCTTTCAATAAGTGCTTGTTGAGCTCCTTGGTTTAATGATTCTCTCTCTGTGTTCTCTGTGCAAAACCTCTGCGATCTCCGCGGTAAAATATACGTCCAGCCTGTTTTTTTCCACCACCGAAGATCAGCCGCGGAGGATTGGGCGAAAAGTGTTATTAAAGATTGTTTAATTTATTTTTTATGCTCTGCGCCCTTTGCGGTTAAAAAAAAATGTTATTCCGCAAAAGCGACCGTCGCAATACTAATCCTTACCGCTGCAATTTCCAGCAAAACAATACTGCAGGCTTCCAGGGTTGCTCCTGTAGTAAAAACATCATCTACCACCAGAATATGTTTTCCTTTTAGAGCATCTGGAAAGCGGCAAATGAAAGCACCGGCAAGGTTTTCATATCTCTCAAAACGCGATTTTTTTGTTTGTGTTTCGGTGTTTGCAATTCGCACCAGATTGTCGGGCACAACAGCAATAACCAGAATGGATGCCATACCATTTGCGATACTTTCACTCTGGTTATACTCACGCTTTCGCAATTTAGCCGGGTGCAGCGGCACTGGGATGATCAGATCCGGGATGATCCATTTGTCGGCAGCTTTTAACGCCTGAGCATATAACTGCCCCATCCTGTAACCTGCCTCTGGTCTTTTATTATACTTTAACTGATGCATGATGTTTTGAACTCTGCCGCCTTTTCTAAAATAAACAAAAGAGGATGCCTGCTCGAAAATAAATCTTCCCCATAGCTGCTTACTAAGCCTGTTTTCTGAATCATTATGAAAGTTAGTAAGGGGCAGATGGTAGATGCAGTTGGTGCAGATCACCTGCTCGTTGTTGAACAAATTAGTGCCGCAAGCGGCGCATAGTTCGGGGAAGAAGAGGGCAAGGAAATCTTGGAGAAAAGTCTTAAACATTTGCGCCGATATAAGTGAGAGTGACTAAGTTAAACGCGCTAATTTTTAAACGCAGAGATCGCAGAGAAATACGCAGAGAGCGCAGAGAACCGATTTACAACCTAGAAGAAAAAAGTCTGGCAATGATGTAATCCATTTGAGATTCTTTTAATTCCTTCTTTTAAGCGGTAGACATTAAAGTTAATGAGTAACCCTAGTTTATAATTCCCAAGTTTCAAATACGTAAGAGTTTGCGCTAAATGCACATCATGTATCTCTGCAATACTTTTAACTTCAACAACACACTTATTCTCCACGAGTAGGTCAATCCTATAGCCACATTCCAGTTTAATTCCTTCGAAAATCAACGGTATTGCCTTTTCTTTTTCTACAGCCAACCCCGATTTACGAAGTTTATAAAGCAGGCATTCTTTATACGAACTTTCTAACAAACCGGGTCCCAATGCCGAATGAACTTCAATGGCTAGTCCAATGATTTTAGTAGAAATTTCATTTTCTGTCAAACTTTCTCTGCGTTCTCTGCGTCAAACTCTGCGTTCTCTGCGGTTAAATAAGCATCAAGCAGCGCGAAGGCGCTCTTAGACATTAAAAATAGGAATTTTCGTTGTGGGTAATTTAAAAGGGAAAAACTTTTGAGTTAACGGCTTAACTCTTCACCGCCAACTGCCCGCATGCAGCATCAATATCCTTCCCTCTGCTCCTTCTAATGTTTGTATTGATGCCATGTTTTCGAAGATAGGCAGCAAATTCATCTGTCCGGTCGGCGTCCGCGTTTTGAAAATCAGCAAAGGTTATCGGATTATATTCAATAATATTTACTTTACACGGAATGTGCCGGCAAAACTTAGCTAGTTCAGCTGCGTCGTCCAGAGTATCGTTAAAATCATTGAATATGATGTATTCGTATGTAACAGGATTCTTGGTTTTCGAGAAATAGTATTTAAGTGCATCAGCAAGCGCTTTCAACGAGTTTTGCTCATTGATGGGCATAATCGTATTTCTCTTTTCGTCATTTGCGGCATGTAAAGAAAGAGCAAGATTAAACCGTACTTCATCATCTCCAAGCTTACGAATCATCTTTGCAATACCGGCCGTAGAAACTGTAATGCGTTTCGGAGCCATATTCAAGCCGTCTTTGGCGGTAATTCGTTCGATGGATTTCAGTACGTTAGCATAATTGAGCAGGGGTTCTCCCATTCCCATATAAACTATATTAGTTAAGGGCGCATGATAATTTTGTTTTGCCTGCTTATCAATCAATACAACCTGATCGTAAATCTCATCCGCATTGAGGTTCCGTTTTCTATCCATATACCCTGTAGCGCAGAACTTGCACGTTAAACTGCAACCCACCTGCGAACTCACACAAGCAGTCATGCGATCAGTAGCCGGTATCAAAACACCTTCTATGATATTACTATCGTAAAGTTTAAATGAATTCTTTATGGTTTTGTCGGAACTGAACTGTGATTGATGAATGCTGACATGGTTGATTGTGAATGTTTTCTTCAGCTTCTCCCGCAAAGGCTTTGAAAGATTACTCATTTCATCAAAATCAACGCATGATTTTTCCCATAGCCACTCGTAAACCTGCTTTGCGCGGAATGCTGGTTCGCCGATTTCAGAAAAATGCTCTCGTAGTTTATCAATAGATAAAGCCCGAATGTCAATTTTGGAGTTCTCCATTAGTTTGTGCAAAGTTAACCAATCAGACTTCTAAAATAGTATTAACCTTTTTACATGTTTTTCGTATGACCGTGGAAATAATTCAGTACATTTCATATAACTATTTCTCCTGTGATTAATATTCCGTCTCTCTCAATTCAGGCATGATCAGACATGTTAGTGCTGACTTTATCATTCCCGTAAATGGTGAGCCGCTGAAAAATGGAATTGTATCTGTTGATGAGAAGGGTGAAATTATCCATGTATCCACCAGCGAAAGCGCTGAAACAATTTCTGGCCATATTGAGCACCATAAGGGTATAATCGTCCCAGGATTTGTAAACGCTCACTGTCATCTGGAATTATCGCATATGGTGGGAAAAATTGCTCCCCATGAAGGCCTGATATCTTTCCTTGGCAAGGTTATCAATGAACGCTCTTCCAACGAAAAAGATATCCTTCATGCAATGGAAAAAGCTGACAGGGTGATGCAGGAAAATGGAATTGTAGCTGTCGGTGACATATCGAACAACCTCCTTTCCAAAAGTGTTAAACAAAGAAGTGCTTTACATTATCATACATTTGTCGAATTTTTAGGTTTTGACCCTGACAAAGCTGAATTGGCCTTTGAGAATGCCCTTAGCCGATTAAGAGAATTCGCCCCACTTTCAGCATCTCTTGCTCCGCATTCGCCATATTCAGTATCAAAAGAATTGTTAAAGCTATTTCAGAAAAATAAAGAGGGGCATGCTGAGCTAACAACTATGCACAACCAGGAAAGTGATGAGGAAAATAAGCTTTACAGGTATAAGAATGGCAAATTGCTTGACTTCTATCAGAAGCTTAATATTAACATTGATTTTTTTCGACCAAAGGGCCGTAATTCTGTTCAATCGATCATACCCTTATTTCCGGCGAATCAACGAATACTTTTGGTGCATAATACATACACAAGTTTAAAGGATGTTTATTTTGCCAACCGCTTTAATCGGGATATTCACTGGTGCTTTTGCCCAAAAGCTAATTTGTTTATCGAAAGCAGGCTCCCAAAAATTGAAATGTTCCAATTTCACGAATTTAACATAACTGTGGGTACAGACAGCCTTGCTTCCAATGATAAGCTGTGCATTTTGTCTGAATTAATAGTAATTAAAGAGCATTTTCCTTCACTATCCCTAATCGAAACGATCCGCTGGGCTACTATTAACGGGGCAAGGTTTCTCGGAATCGACCATAAATATGGATCGATTGAGCCAGGAAAGACACCGGGATTGAATCTGATTACTAATACGGATGGGTTGGAGTTGACGGCGGGGTCGGAGGTACGGAAACTGAATTAATTTTGCGATTGTGCTGTAAAAGTCCAACTTTACAGCAATGAATGCTATAAAAACGCTTTTCGACATTCACTATCCTATTATCCAGGCAGGTATGGTCTGGTGCAGCGGATGGCGTTTAGCTTCCGCTGTTTCGAATGCGGGCGGGTTGGGGCTTATTGGTGCCGGATCGATGACACCGGATGTCCTGAGAGAACACATAAAAAAGTGCAAACTTGCTACTTCAAAACCTTTTGGGGTGAATGTTCCGCTTTTATATCATGATATTGATCAAATCTTTGAAATACTCGTCAACGAAGAAGTAAGAATTGTTTTTACCTCCGCAGGGGATCCTTCCAAATGGACAAATTATCTTAAAGCAAATGGAATAACGGTTGTGCATGTCATTGCAAACAAGAAATTTGCACTTAAGGCTGAGCAGAGCGGTGTGGATGCTGTCGTTGCTGAGGGGTTCGAGGCTGGCGGGCACAACGGCAGGGAGGAAACTACCACTCTTTGTCTGGTTCCGGAAATTTGCGAAGCCGTTTCGATACCGGTTATTGCAGCAGGCGGGATTGGAAGTGGGAAGGCAATGCTTGCAGCCTTTGCGCTTGGCGCAGATGCAGTGCAGGTCGGGTCGCTTTTTGCCGCTTCAATAGAATCATCAGCACATGATAACTTTAAGAATGCTATTCTGAAGGCGACTGAGGGTGAAACTAAGCTCAGCATGAAATCGCTTATCCCTGTCAGGCTGATGAAAAATGAATTTTTTCACAGGGTTGAAAAGGCAGAATCAGAAGGGGCCTCAAGGTCAGATTTGATGCAGCTTCTGGGAAAAGGAAGGGCAAAACAAGGGATGTTTGAGGGTGACCTGACAGAAGGTGAACTGGAAATAGGGCAAATCGCTTCAAGTATTCAGGAGATAAAATCGGCACGAGACATTTTGGATAAGATGTGGCAGGAGTTTAATTCAGAGAAGGAGCGGATAAGTAAGTTATCGTTTTGATTGGATGTATGAAACATTTAGATATTATTATTAGCGGTCGGGTGCAGGGAGTTTTTTTTAGAGATACCAGTAAAGCTGTTGCGGATCAGCTCGGGGTGAAAGGAACAGCGCGTAATTGCTCTGATGGAACTGTTGCTATAGAGGCTGAAGGCGACGATTTTTCGCTCGATCTGTTTCTGGAATTTTGTCACAAAGGTTCAGATCGCTCCGCGGTAGAAAATGTAGAGCTTGCTGAAGGCGAAATGAAAAATTACCGTAATTTTGAAGTTTTAAGGAAGTAATGCAAATCCTCTCTCTCATTGTCAGCAATTAAGAAATTTGCCGGTCAGACTGCTATATATGGTGTAAGTACCGTAATTTCCAGATTTCTCGGGTTTCTTCTTAGTCCTATTTACACTCGGATCTATTCAGCAAAGGTGTATGGGATATTTACTGTCATGTTTGCCTGGGCCTCAATACTGAATGCAATTTTAGCGTTTGGCATGGAAACAACTTTTTTCAGATATCTGAACAAGTTCGAAAATGAGAAACAAAAGGTCTATAACAACACGTTCATAGTAATTCTGTCTCTCACCGCCGTCTTTCTTTCTTTTTCCGTCTTGTTTACAGAAGATATTGCGCATTGGATGCAACAAGGCCGGGTCTATGATGCCGATTATGCTACCTACATAAATTATTTCATCTGGATCCTGGTTGCGGATGCCCTTGCAGTCATTCCATTCGCAAAAGTACGCGCCGAAGGTAAGCCAATGCGCTATAGTCTGATTAAATTTACCAATATCCTGACGTTTATCGGACTTAATTTATTTTTCATTTTTGGAGTACCTTTTTGGATAAATAATGATTTACCAGGTGAAAGTCTTTTAAGCTGGTACAGGGGACGGTGGGTGGGCTATGTATTTCTGTCAAATCTCATAGCAAGTATTATAACACTTTTGCTCCTATTGCCTGAGATTATTCAGGTAAGGTTGAAGTATGACAGTCGCATACTTAAGGACATGATGTATTATAGCTTGCCGATTCTTATTGCCAATATCTCTTTCATTATCAATGAACACATAGATAAAATATTGCTTGGAATGCTTCTACCTCCCGAGCAACAAGATCAGGTAGGAATTTATGGTGCCTGCGCCAAGATCGCCATATTCCTCAGTATCTTTATTAATGCCTTTCGGCTAGGTGCAGAGCCTTTTTTTTTCAGTCATGCGAGGAATAAGAATTCAGGAGAAACGTATGCGCGAATCATGAATTACTTTGTGATAGCGGTCTGTCTGATTTTTGTGATGCTGGTTACAAACATTGAAATACTCAAGTATTTTATTGAGGGGGATATTTGGAAATTTAGTACAGAAGGTGAGGATCTCAGGCAAAAACGCGAATACTGGTCCGGTTTGCCTGTAGTTCCCGTGCTTTTATTTGGATACGTCAGTCTTGGAATATATATAAACCTGTCGATTTGGTATAAGCTATCCGACCAAACCCGGTACGGGCTTTATATATCCGGAGTTGGTGCAATTCTGACCATTGTTTTAAACGTATTGTTCATCCCAATTTACGGATACCTCGCCTCTGCATGGATTTCGCTGACGGCCTATACGGTAATGATGATACTCTCCTATATCTGGGGCCAAAAAAATTACCCGATTCCATATAACATTAATAAAATTGCTGGCTATCTTATATCTTCAGTTATTATAGTTTTTGTATCATTTGTAGTATTTAAACGTAATTTGATCATTGGAAATACCCTGTTTATTATATTTACGTTGGTAACTTATTATGTTGAGAGAAAAGAATTAAGAAACCTGCTGAGAGCCTGATCAAGTCTAATATGCTTAATTCCGTTTCTCACATCTCACATCTCATATCTCATGTCTCATGTCTCATACGGATATTAAAATAATAAACAAATCAGAACATCCGCACCCAGCTTATGAAACGGAAGCTTCCGCAGGGATGGATCTTCGGGCTAATCTAACAGAACCGGTAGTGATTGCTCCAATGGAACGGAAGCTAATTCCTACAGGCTTGTATATAGAATTGCCTGTAGGGTTTGAGGCACAGATCAGGCCCAGAAGCGGACTGGCATTAAAACATGGTATTAGCATATTAAATTCGCCGGGCACCATAGATTCGGATTATCGCGGCGAGCTAAAGATATTGTTAATCAACTTTTCGGATGTAAACTTTGAAATAGGGAATGGCGACCGCATCGCACAAATGGTAATTTCCAGGTACGAGCATATTAAGTGGAACGAAGTTGATATTTTAACGGAGACTGTTCGTGGTGCGGGAGGTTACGGGCACACGGGATTGTAAGTTGAAAGGCTGAAAGTGGAAAAACTGAAAATATATTTATGGAAAAATGTATGTATTGGAGGTTCCCGCTTTCGCGGGAATGACAGCGTTTTTGTTGGGGATAGGTGGGGATATAACCGCACACGTAGATTCCGGCGAAGGCCGGAATCTCCTATATATACCCCATCGCCATGTCATTCCCGCGGAAGCGGGAACCTCCAGGTGATATTTGCTACTTAAAAATATGAAAACTAACATTCTCCTTCTATTCATTCTATCGCTTCTCCTCATCGAGGCCCAGGCCCAAACTAAGTCAGGCCCTGTTATAGTGGTAGGTAAAGTTTTGAGTCAGAACGACAGCCTTCAGGCAAGGGAAATATTTTTTGAAGGTATCCATGAGAAATTAATGGAGAATTATCCGCAGGCAGCAGTTTCATTTAAAAAGGTGCTCGATATCGATCCGGCAAACGATGCTTCTATGTACGAACTTGCCAATATGAGCATGGCACAAAATAAGCCCACTGAAGCGGAGCGCCTGATCAGGAATGCAGTAACCGTTTCACCTGATAATGAATGGTATTGGTCATTTCTAGCGGACGTTTATAAAAAGACTAACAATATATCTGAACTCCTGCTTGTTCTTGAGGAGCTTATCAGGTTACGACCGGACAAGGAAGAAAGTTATTATGATCGGGCAAATGCTTTTATGATCCTTAAAAAGACTGATCAGGCTGTTGCCGCGTATGATGAGATCGAATCGAAATTTGGTTCTTCCCAGGATTTGACATCAGCGAAACAGCGTATCCTGTTACAACAGGGTAAACCAGAGAAAGTGGAGCAGGAACTTGAAACTCAGATCAAGGATAATCCTGATGATGTCCGGAATTATTTATACCTCAGCGAAGTGTATGTAAAATCAGGCAATAGGGATAAAGCTATAGAGGTGCTGAACAAGGCGAAAGCCGCTGATCCGACAAATGCTATGGTACGGCTGGCCCTTGCTGATAATTATAAGGCTATGAAGCAGTTTGACAATACATTTATTGAATTGAAAGTTGCCTTTGCTGATCCTAAACTGAGCATTGATGAGAAGGTCAGGATAGTTCTTTCTTTCTTTCCAATGTTCGCTGATTTTACTGCCCGTGCTTATGCTAATGAGCTAGCCTCTATCATGACGAAGACCCATCCGGATGAAGCCAAAGCTTTTGCGATTTATGGAGATGTACTCTTCCAGGATAAAAAATATAAGGAAGCCCGTGATTCTTATAGAAAAGCGCTTAAGCTCAATGACCAGATATACCAGATATGGGAGCAACTGTTAAGGATAGAAGTTAGCCAGGGGGATTATCAGCAGGCTATTGCCGATGGGGAAGAAGCGCTTGCCGTTTTTCCAAACCAGGCAGAATTATACTTATATACTGGGATTGCCTATTCCCAAACAAAAAAATATGATAAAGCGGTTTCATATTTAAAAAATGCTGCGGATCTGGAAACTGAAGACAAAGAAATTCAAGCCCAGATATTCTCAACCCTTGGCGATTCATACAATGCTTTGAAAAAGTTCAAAGAGTCGGATCAGTACTATGATAAAGCCCTTGCACTAAATCCTGACAATAGTTATATACTTAATAACTATGCTTATTATTTGTCTCTCAGGGGAGAGAATCTGGAAAAAGCCGAAAAGATGTCAAAGCGTTCCGTTCAGATAGATCCTAATAATGCCTCTTCGGAAGATACCTATGCATGGATATTGTTCAAACTTAAAAGATATGCAGAGGCAAAAACATGGATAGAGAAGGCCTTGCGGAATGACACCACAAATAGTTCGACCCAAGTGGAACATTATGGCGACATATTGTATTTATTAGGTGAAAGGGATCTTGCTTTACAGCAATGGATAAAAGCAAAAGGCAGTGGCGCTGGTTCCGAAAACTTAAACAAAAAAATTAATGAGAAAAAATATGTTGACTAGGAGTGTTGTGGTTTTGTTGTTATTTGGTTTTTTTGTTTCCTGTAAATCCACAAAAGCGGTTGGTACCACAGGCTTGCCACCTAAATCCGTGCCTGATGTGGTTATAAGTCCGCCTGCTGATGCTGTAAAAACTGCACGTACTGAAAAAATTTCTGCTATTAAAAACAGCGAATCCAGTTTTAATACCTTTTCAGGCAAAGCAAAGGCTGCTTTGAGTATAGGGAGTAACGCAAACGACGTTTCGATGAATATTCGGATAAAGAAGAATGAAGCTATCTGGGTATCGGTGACTGCAATTGCGGGTTTGGAGGTGGCGCGTGCACTTATTACACCAGATAGTGTAAGAGTAATCAATCGCCTGGAGAATGAATATATCCAGAAACCATTTAGCTATCTCTACGAATTCACTAATAATAAGATCAATTTTGCCACTTTGCAATCTGTACTGGTGGGTAACACAATTTCTGAGTTTATCACAGAATCAACAGAAGTGAACATAAACAGTACGCAAACCGCCCTGAAAAGTACTATAGAATCTATGATTTATGATCTTATGTTGAATGATCAAAATAAGGTTGTGCAAACAAATCTAAAAGATGCCGGTGCGTCGCAATCACTTTTAGTTTTTTACGGTGATTTTAAGCCAATTTCGCAACAACAGGTTCCGCACTCTATCGTAATGAAATCGCAAGCGAAAAGTAAGAGTATTAGTCTGGATCTTAAGTTTACAAAGATTGAACTTGATGTCCCTGTGGAGACACCATTTCGTGTGCCTGATCGTTTTACGATCAAAAATTAAATACATTTGTTTTAATGAAGCTGCTGAGGTGTTTTTTATTTCTCCTGTTTTTTTGTCTGGGTTCTCATACCTATGCCCAGAGCAGTTCTGAACTCAAACGACGCAAGGAAGCTCTAAGCCGTGAAATTGAATCGCTAAATAAAAGCCTTAATCAAACCGCAAATAATAAGAACCTTTCCCTAAAACAGATTCGGGCATTGAATGCTCAAATACGGCTTAGGGAAGAAAAGATCAGTACGATTAACTCTGAAGTCCGGCTTCTTGATAACCAAATTTCGGATAACACGAATACGGTACGTTCGCTTCAATCGCAGCTAAATAAGCTTAAAAAGGAATATGCGGGAATGGTTCTATTTGCGTTCAGAAACCAGAGTTCTTACAGTAAGCTAATGTTTATATTCGCTTCTCAGAATTTTAACCAGGCATATAAACGTTTGAAATACCTGCAACAGTTTAGCGAATATCGTAAAAAGCAGGCTACTTATATTGAAGGAACAGCCAAAGATCTCAACGTCAAGATTGAAGAGCTGGACCGAAATAAACGGGAGAAAAGCAACCTTTTAAATGATCAGCAAAAAGAACGCCGCACCTTAGGTGTCCAAAAGAATAGTAAATCGCAAGTGCTTTCTGGGTTGAGCCGTCAGGAAAAGAAATTAAAGCAGGAGCTTTCACAAAAGCAACGGGAGTCTGCTACTTTGAACCGTGCTATAGCAAATGCAATTAATCGTGAGATTGAAGAAGCAAGGAAAAGAGCTGAAGCAGAGGCCAGAGCTGCTGCTGCAAAAGCTAAAGCAGAAAATAAGGATGCACCGGATGCAAAGCCGATTTCGAAGGGATCCAGTATACTCGCGGCTACACCTGAATCAGCCAAATTATCTTCGGATTTTCTTGGTAGCAGGGGGAGCCTGCCATGGCCGGTAACAAATGGTATTATTATTGAGGATTTTGGTAATCATACCTACGGGCGGAACGTCACCACAGAAAATAATGGTGTAGATATTAAAACTGCTCCAGGGTCAACTGTAAGAGCCGTGTTTGCGGGAGAAGTTGCAGCGGTTCAAAATTTTGCAGGTTCTTATGCGGTTTTGTTACGCCATGGCGAATATTTTACAGTTTATTCAAACTTAAAATCTGTAAATGTAACACGGGGGCAGAAAGTTACGTTAAAGCAGAATATAGGTGCCGTTATTACTGATGGTGTAGATGGAACTACTGAAGTTCACTTTGAAGTAAGGAAAGGTGCAATGCCTATGAATCCTGCAAGCTGGCTGGCAAACTAATTTAATTTTAGGTATTTTAAATGCCTATATTTGTATATTGATTTTTTAAAGAGATGTATAGTTCAATATTTTTGTTTTTGAATATGGGAGGGCCGGAAATGATAGTCATTTTCCTGGTTGTACTATTGCTGTTTGGCGGCAAGAAGCTTCCTGAACTGGCACGTGGCCTGGGTAAAGGTTTAAGAGAATTCAAAGATGCCTCTGACGGCATTAAAAGGGAGATTCATAACAATATTAACACAGTATCTGACGCTACTGCTGACATGGATAAGGCTAAAACCGAAACGACTTTTAACGTGGATCCGGAGGCTCCCGGAAGTATGTACGATGTTGGTGCGGATGGTAATTTTAACGTTGATCCAGAAGCGCCGGTTGTACCGGAATCCGGAACTACGGGAGCAGTAAAAGTATTGAAGAAACAAAAATCACACACTAAATAAAGAATTTATGTTAAGTTCAACTTTGTTGATTGCAGGACTTGGAGTTACTGAGATCATTTTAATTGTGGTGGTTGTTCTGTTGTTGTTTGGCGGTAAAAAAATTCCTGAACTTATGCGTGGATTGGGCAGAGGAATTAAGGAATTTAAGACTGCGCAGAATGGCGAAGGCGACACAACCACTAAAGACCAGGATAACAAATAATTAATTTCGAAAAATGGTTCTTCGAGCTCCAAATTACCTGGCAGCCCGAAGAACCATTTTTATCTGCTTGAAGCTCTCTGTTAGGCTTTCTCATCGTTTATTTCCTGACCTAATACCACATTCCATTTATGGAAGGTTTTTCCTCTTTATCCAAGATTCGCGCTGCTTTAAAAAATGAGGAGCTAACTTTACCGGATCTGGTTGCTGATTATCTGGGGCGCATTGAAGAGCATCAGGAGCTCCATGCTTTTCTAGAGGTATTTTCAGATGAGGCGCAATCAGCCGCTTTGATTATTCAAAAAAAAATTTCCGCAGGAACCTCAGGCAAACTTGCCGGAATGGTTATTGGTATTAAAGATAACATCTGTTATAAAGACCACAAGGTCTCTGCCTCTTCCAGAATCCTGGAGAATTATATATCCCCATACTCTGCAACTGTGGTAGATCGTCTATTAGCTGAAGATGCCATAATTATAGGAAGGCTTAATTGTGACGAGTTTGCGATGGGTGCTTCTAATGAATCCTCATATTATGGTCCGGTTCGTAATTACGCTGACATCTCCAAAGTATCGGGAGGGTCTTCAGGAGGTGCTGCGGTAGCCGTTCAGGCAGATCTTTGTCTTGCAACACTGGGTACAGATACTGGCGGGTCGGTACGTCAGCCCGCATCTTTTTGCGGAGTAGTTGGCTTGAAGCCGACTTATGGACGTGTTTCAAGGCATGGAATCATTTCATATGCTTCGTCATTCGATCAGGTAGGGCCCATCACTCAAACCGTCGAAGATGCGGCGCTTCTGCTTGAAGTCATTGCAGGATGCGATGAGTACGACAGTACAGCTTCAAACAAATCTGTCCCACTTTATTCACACATAAAACCGCTTAAAGTAAAGAAAAAAATAGCTTATCTGTCTGATGCGCTTGACTCTGAAGGTTTAGATGCGGAGGTGAAAGCTGCATTTGAAAGAAGCATCGCAAGGCTGAGAGCTGAAGGACATATTGTTGAGGCTGTTTCATTTGGACTACTCGAATATGTTGTCCCGACCTACTATATATTAACCATGGCGGAAGCATCATCTAATCTGGCCCGTTATGACGGAGTTCATTATGGGTTTAGAAGCCCGGGATCTATTGATCTGGAAACAACTTACAAAAGATCACGTTCTGAAGGATTCGGTGCTGAAGTCAAACGCCGGATTATCTTAGGAACTTTTGTATTGAGTGCTGGCTACTATGACGCGTATTACGCAAAGGCTCAAAAAGTTAGAAGATTAATTCGTGAACGAACCGATGAAATTTTAACAAAATTTGATTTTATCATGCTTCCAACCGCACCCACACCTGCCTTTTCAATTGGAGAGGGAAGTGATGATCCGGTTGTAAACTATCTTGCCGATATTTTTACAGTTCAGGCATCGTTAGCGGGGATACCCGCAATATCTCTGCCGGCAGGCAATAATAAGGCCGGTCTTCCGTTAGGTATTCAGTTTTTGGGGAAACGTTTTGAAGAGGGTGATCTGTTATCCTTTTCTGAAAATATCGAGGAACTCCTGAAGGTTTAGTTCAGGAATACTTGGAGAGTAAGGAACAAAGAACAAGGACACAGAGCAGCTTTTCCATGAAAAAATCAATGCAATAGTAGAGATATAATATGTCTTGGTTCTTTGCTCCTGGTTCTTTGCTCAAATTTGTTTTGATATTGGTTTACTGTTGTTTAACTGGCGACTTAAAGCCGCACTTACTGAGTTTAATATGATGAGAACTTTTACTTTTGTCGTGCTCGCATTATTGTGCACGGCCGATCGGACTAATGCCTCTTTAACCACGCCATTTATTGGCTTAGGGAAATTTAGCCAAATAAAGCTTAA
>NZ_JBKJUM010000078.1:0-5239 GCF_046590655.1 Daejeonella sp. | reverse complement strand
ACCTCAGACCTCAGACCTCAGACCTCAGACCTCAGACCTCAGACCTCAGACCTCAGACCTCAGACCTCAGACCTCAGACCTCAGACCTTCCTCAACTTAATTATCTTCAGAAAGTGCATCATCTTAATTATAGGGTAAGATGGATCGAATTCAAACCACTTATTAGCAAAATTAACGTTGTTCGGGCTTTTGTGATGGTTGTTTTGGAAAAGCTCACCCATCATTAAGAAATCTAAAGGCAGACTGTTTTTGCTGTGGTCATCATTATCATGGTTCGAATAACCGTACTTGTGCCCGCACCAGTTCACAATAGCGCCATGGATTGGACCCATCAGGAAATGGATAGGTAAAAGCAGGAACATCCACCAGTATTCAGCGAAAATAATGTAAAACGCAATGTATAGGAGAATAAACACGGTACGAGTGATCCATAGATCACCTATGCGATCTATTAATGGCCAAGTTGGATACCTATCGCGAAAAGCAGGCTCCGGCTCGATTTTGAATTTTACATATTCCAGGTAAATATTTTTCGTCTTTATCATCAATCCCCAAACATCTTTGATGAAATGAGGAGAATGAGGATCCTTTTCAGTATCACTATAAGCATGGTGCATTCTATGCATAATCGCATAAGCGCGGGGATTGAGAAATGATGAGCCTTGTGAAAGGAAGGTCATCATATAAAAAGTTTTTTCCCAAAAAGGTGCCATTTGAAACATCTTGTGGGAAGCATATCTGTGAAGGAAAAACGTTTGAAAAAATAGTGAAAGAAACCAGTGACAGAGGAAAAAAATTAGAATAACCATGCGTGAAATAAGGTGTGAAATGATGAGGGCAAAAGTAGAAAATTTAATTTGTTAACCTAGAAACGTCTGAAGTTGGATTTTAGCGTCCGAAGTCATCCTCTACTCTAATGATATCCGATTCGTCGGAAGGATTATCATGGTCTGTATGCTGCCAGATTTCAGCAATAATACCCCAATCGCTGAGTCCTACAGCCCTGTGGCGTTGCCCTTTTTTCAATAAGATACGATCGCCGGGAGCGAATTCTTTCAGTTCACCTTCTTCATTAGAATGGCTGGTTATGATACCAACAATACCTTTCATTACCTGCCAGATTTCAGCACGGCGATTATGATATTGCCAGGAAAGTCTTTTGCCGGGTTCAACAATCAGTACTTTCGGACTAAGTTTGCCTGAGATCTTAAGATCGTCAACGGCTATCCCATCAAAATAAGTGTTTGCAAATTTTTGTGCCTGATCTTCGGCAAGAACAAAAAAACCACCCCAGGGCCTCGACTGGTCTTCTGATACTATTTGAAATTCCTCACTATCGAGCACATTCCTAACCTCGTTAAAAACATCTGATTTCTGTTGTTCTACTGCCATATCCGATTACAATAATAATCTAAACAACAGAAAATAACAAAAGCGGTTTTGTTTTTTGTGTGTATTTCGGGGCAGAAAGATTCGTCACTTATTGCTCCAGAGGGATTGTAAACCAGAATTCGCTTCCAACTCCAGACACACTATCGACACCAATTTGCCCGCCATGGCGTTTCACAATTTCAGCACAAATATATAGGCCCAGGCCCAGGCCTGAGTATTGCGCTCCTGAATGATCAGCTCTCCAATAGCGGTCAAACAAGTGCGGCTGCTGCTCTTTTGGTATCCCCATACCAAAGTCCTTCACTGATATTTTTGCATGTCCATTTACTTTACTGATCGTTATCTTGATCATTTCGGAGTTTGGAGCATATTTAACGGCATTGTTTACGAAGTTGACCACCACCTGTTCTATGCGGTGCTCATCAGCAAATATTTGGAGCGCTGTATCTCCCTCGATAATGAGTTCATACTTCTTACCCATCCTAACATGGTTACAGCAAGAGTCCAGCAAGTCGTTAATACAAAACATCGATTTTGAAAGACGTAACTGACCTTCCCTCATTCGATCGACATTGAGCAGATTTTCAATAAGACTTGTCATCTTTTCTATACTGCGGTTCGACTGGTCAATTAGTTTTGGAAACAGAGGAGAACTCGCATCATTCTTGATCCTGTGCATCATTTGCACTGATGCTTTCAGGCTGGCAATGGGAGTTTTCAGTTCATGACTTGCTATGGAGATAAAATCGTCCTTTTGCTGAGCCAGTTTCATTTCTTCAGTAACGTCGGTATTTGTACCTATCCATCGGACAATCTTACCCTCATCGTTTTTCAAGGGTACTGCTTTTGAAAGGAACCATCGGTATTCTCCATCGGCTCTTCGCAACGGAAAAGTATCCTCCCACTTCCTCCCACTGTTAAGATCATTCTCAAATTTACGGGCTACTCTTTCAACCTCGTCCGGGTGATGGACTTTCTTCCATCCTGATCCTTTCATTTCTTCGAGTGTAGTGCCGGTATAGTCATACCACCTCTGATTATACCAAAAGATATAGCCATTTTCATCGGTCATCCAGGCGAGCTGTGACATATTATCTGCAAGCAGCTTTAAATTTTGTTCACTTTCCTTCAGCTGAAATTTTGCATTGACCTCGTCGGTAATTACCGTCGCCACCAGCATAATGCTATTCACATCGCCATCCTGATCCCGGATAGGATGATATACAAAATTCGAGTATACGTCCTCCATTTTACCATTTCGCTCCAGCTGTGCTTTCACCTCGCGGCCTTCATAAGGGACCCCTGTAGTGTAAACATCATCAATCCAATTCAGGAATTGTTGTCCCTGAAGTTCGGGTAAAGCGATATGCAAAGGCTTTCCAATGATATCCGAGTTTTTTCCCCAAATATCCAACGCTCTCATATTTGCTGAATCGATGATTAATTCCCGACCCTTCAATACAGCAATCGCAACCGGTGCGTCATTTAACAGGTATTTCAGCCGCCCTTCGCTTTCGGTGACCGTCGCTAAAGTTCGTTCAAGTTCACGTTGCATATCCGCAAGCTGGAAATTAGAGCTAACCAGTTCCTCATTCGAAGCTTGTACCTCTTCATTCATAGCCGCGAGTTCTTCATTCATCGCATTTTGCTCACTTACTTTCTGAATGGACGATAAGCGTAATTCAATCTCGTCCATTACGATTTTGGCGAGTCCTTCCAGAATTACCTTTTCTTTCTCCGAAAATGACCTCGTCTCTTTATCGATGACGCACACAGTTCCGATATGAAACCCATCGTGGGTGGTTAATGGAGCACCTGCATAAAATTTTAAACCCAATGAACCCGCCACATTTGGATTAGCCATCAGGCAGGGCTCATCCGGAGCATTTTCGAATACCGTCACTTCAGTATTCATCACTGCAAGAGAACAAAGACTATCACCCCGGTCTTCAACTATTTCATCACCCATCCCGATATTAGCCTTAAAGAAGACCTTGTTAGCATCAACCAATGAAATGAGAGAGATTGGCACACCAAAGATTTGCGTAGCTAGCTTAGCTACGTTATCAAATGCGTGTTCAGGTGGACTGTTAAGTATCTGATACCTTCTTAGCGCTTCAATGCGCCTAATATCGTTTTCTGGGATAATGTTCATCCCAAAAGAGTTCTCCATAGTTTGATGTTAGATCCAGGAAATTGGTTATTGCAAAGCTATTATTTGTTTACGAAAAATTTACTGATTGAGTTTTTTTAGTGATCAGACCGCGAACAGTTTACCTGGCAATTATCTTGGTTATTTGTTTGATAGCCTGGGGAGATAAACACTCGGTACGCTAAGTGGAAGTTCTTGTTCGTGCCTTCATTTACTGAAGTACATAATGAGCTAACAGCTTCTGTACCTCATACACATTTACCGATTTATTAAACTGTTTTTTAATACTAGGCTGCAATTCACTGGAAACCCAGATTTTTAGTTCTGCGTCCAGCTCAAACGTTCCTGCAGTTTCAATACTAAATCGAGTAATACTCTTATATGAAACCGACTTGTACTCCGTTTTGCTACCAGTTAAACCTTGTTTATCAACAAGAATTAATCTCTTTGTGGTAAAAATAAAAACATCACGGATAAGCTTAAAACCAAGCTCAATATTTTCTCCTTCTGTTAAAAGGATTCCGTAATTCTTATTTAATTCATCCGTGTTAACGGAGCCAGCATTGCCCAATATTGCAGAGAATAAGCCCATGATTTTGCGTGTTTTTATCTACTTAAATTTACTCCTTTCGTTCACAAACGAAATTCTTTTAAATGTAGTGTTTTGGAATGGGCTTAAGTATGAATGAAATTACACTCAATAAGCATTTTGGGGATGCCAAAACTGATTTCACGCAGAAATTCGGTAATTTTTAACAAGATTCGCATCAAATTCATGTTTCCCCCTTTATGAATTTCATAATGCTCCTTGCAGAGCCATTCCGAAATTCATAACGGCCGTTTTACTCGCATTGCGAAATTCATAATTGCACTAAAACGAGTATTATGAATCTCGTAAAAGTGCATTTAAGATTGATTCATAGGTTTTTACGATTTATATTTAATAAAAAACATAAGCCATGAAAACACATCGACTATTTATGTACGCCGCAGATCTGATGATTATAAGCGGCAAAAGCGAACGGACATGCCGACGGCTTTTACAAAACATGAAAGATCATTTCGGACTGGAAAAGCGACAGCAGATAACCTTCCATCAGGTTGCCGAATTTCTTTGCATCCCCGTCGACCAGATCCTTCCCTACATCAGAATGCTTCCTTTCGTTGTTATGGATTCTACTCCATGAAATTAAACGGCCTTAAGAGATTAAGGCTGTTTTTTTATGCATGTGGCTCACGACTAAGTATTCAATGGCTTATTTTCATTAATTTATCTCAACGTTAAGATAATTCCGCTCATAGCCGCGGAAGGCCTAGTTCTTTTGCTTCAGGTGGCTGTTGCGCAACTAACATCGGTTGATAACTATGATTTTAGAAAGAAGACGTTTTTCCCGAAATTAGATCATGCAGGGAAAGAAAAAGTATCAAGAAAAACTGTTCCTCAATTTTCAGCTTTCTACAGCTGTACCGGAGGATAATTTCTACAGGAAATTAAGTCAGTTAGTAGACTTCAGTTTTTTATACAAAGCGACCGCCAAATATTATGGATCCGAGGGTCAGCGGAGCATCGATCCGGTCGTATTTATGAAGCTGATGTTGGTCGGTTATCTGGAGAATTGCAACAGCGATCGTCGTATTATCGCCATCTCACGTATGCGTTTGGACATCCTATACTTTATTGGATACGATATCGAT
>NZ_JBKJUM010000026.1:0-17849 GCF_046590655.1 Daejeonella sp. | reverse complement strand
ATGAATGATGCGGAGGACTTCGCAAAGGAACTAACCGAAAATGATCTGGAAGAGCCAAAAACGATTGCTAAGTTAGAACCTCCTAAAGGTTCTAAACAAAAACAGCATCCAGCAAATGAGACTCACTATAATAGGAACGACCCTGAAGCTAAGATCTCTGTAAAGCCAGGAAAAGCCGTTGCTTTGAATTATTTAGGTCAGGTTAGTGTAGATACCTCATCACATACCATCACCCATATTCAGGCTTTCACTGCAGATATTAGGGATAGTGATTGTCTTCCCGAAGTAGTTCATCAGCTAAAAAATAACCTTCAGGAGTTGGGCTTAACAGTGGAGGAAATTATAGCAGATACAGGTTATAGTAGCGGCAAAGCACTCCAGTCGCTTGAGGAGAATAATATTAAAGGGTACATTCCAAACCGTACTCAGTTTATTTATGAAAGGGAGGATTTTCCTTACCATAAAGATGGAGATTACTACGAATGTAAAAACAATCAGCACTTAACCTACCGTGGCACTTATCTGGCTGGCAAATATTATAACAAAGAATATCGATTAGAGAGGGCAATATGTAAAACATGTTCCTTTAAAGAGACCTGTAGTGCTTATGGCAAGCAGGGGGCTAAGATTCGAGAGTCAATTGACAGACCTTATTATGAGAGAATGCACTTAAGGATGGAATCTCCTAAAGCCCGAACTTTAATGAAGCAGCGACAAAGCACAGTAGAGCCAGTGATTGGCACTTTGATAAACTTCCTGGGAATGAAACGAGTAAATACTATTGGCAGATCACAGGCAAATAAATGCTTGATGATGGCAGCGATAGCTTATAATCTAAAGAAGCTATTGAAATACACCCAAAGACCAAAAAGAGAACTGGAACAAGGCAACTTAGTACAAAAGAGTTTGACCTTAACGATAGCACTGGCCACAAATATGATGATGAGTTTGATTCAAATCTTTGACCCAAATCCGAAATTGATATACAAATTTAATTAACACAACAAAACAACACTTCAATATCAAGCCCCCTTCGATACGGTATGTTGTGCAACGGTCACTTAGGTCAAAAGAACCACCTGCCTGCCGGCAGGCAGGAAACCCCACCGCTGCGCCTGATGCTCTGGAAGTTACTGTTTAGGCTTGGACTGTGCAGCCCGCACCAGCCGATGCGGAATGACGGTGAACGGAGATTCTGTGCTTAGGCTTAAGAAACGTACCTAGCGCCTAGCTGGTGTAGAGGGGCTAGCCTTCGGCCCGCGGAGCATACGTACCGCACTGGCTGGACTTTACGGTGTGTACGTTTCCTGCTGCCCTTTTTCCAAGGGGAGTTGTCAGCCCTTCTACACATTTTCTACACCCTTTCCAGACCCTCTCTAAACAGATAAAACAGCGGTCAAACAGCGGTATCCGAGCGACATATGAGCGATAAGAACTGGTGTTTGAGCGACATATCAGCGGTACATTAGCCTTAAACGTCATCATCACTTCCCTACTCAAATCATGTAACGGACATTTTATGACATAACATGTCAAAAGCAGTCAATAGCAGTCAAAACAGGCGCTAAACGTCTGATTTTGAATAATTTAGTTCACAGGTGCCGTATATTTGATCAAGCATTAATTACCGGTAATATCAATGTGAAACAGATTTTTTCATTTAAATTTTAATATCATGAAACTATTAGAAAACGACCTGTTAGAAGGGTCAAGTGGTAAATTCGGCAAGAAGCTAGTTTACCGACGCCGCGGCGATAAAACAATAATCGCCCGCCGTCCTTACAAAAGAAGGGACGCTAATACGCCCCGACAACAGGAGATACGGGAGACTTTTGCCGAGGGCATACTTTATGCAAAAACCGTGATTGCCGATGAGGCAATAAAAGCTGTTTACCAGGCGAAGGTAAAAGGATACCAAACAGCATTCAATCTTGCGCTTTCCGACTTTTGCAAAGCACCTCAAATCACGAAACACAACGTTTCTGAGTATTCCGGCCAGGCCGGCGATAAGATCAGCATTCGTGTGGTAGACGATTTCAAGGTTGAATGGGTAAAGCTGGTCATCAAAGATTGTGCAGATAGTACGATCGAAGAGGGCCTGGCAATTCTTTCAGCCAACGGTGCCGACTGGATCTATACAGCCACTGCTGAGAACGCAACACTACCCGGCACAAAGCTCATTATGAGTGCGGCGGATATGCCTGGTAATGTTACTACGGAGGAAGTGGTGCTTTAGTGGAGTCAAGAGCCAAGAATCAGGATTGAGGACAAATCGATGATTTGGTAATTTAAGAAGCTGCTTTAACCGGCAGCTTCTTATTCAATTTCCTCCAACCAATTTTACTAATGAAGGAACCTTAAGTGATCGCTATATATATTACTGCCCAGATTACAATAAACGTTACACCAGCGAAGAGTTCAGTTCGATATTTCTTCAGATCCTTTTTTATAAGTAAATGATATAAAACCCATAAAATAAATATTGGCGCCAGGAATAATGGAATAAGACCGTAGTACATGTTGATGTTGTTTTATATAAAGTTACTACTTTAATTTAAAGTTGATTAGCGATCGACGTCAGACTTGAGTGAGCACTTCGACCATCACTTTCTCCTTGTAAGCCACTAAGAGAGGATGGGAATGGGTTGGGATTAATAATTTGTGACTTAGTCCGCTATTTGCTATCTTTAAAATAAATTCTATTCTCATGCTAAGAAAAGTTCCTTTTGTAATAGCTATCGAACTTATAATCGGGGTTCTAGCATTCTTATTCGCTAGGGAGAGAACTCAATTCGGAACTTTATTTATCATCTTTAGCTCTGTAGCGTTATTAATATTAGCTACACGCTATGGACTCCGAAGATTGGTAAGTTCACAATAATCATCCTCGTCTACAATTAAAACACCTTTTTGTTTAAGTCTTCCGCAGGACGACTTAAATCGTGCTATAAAAATCAGGACTCTGTCCAAAGATCACAATATCTCAATACATATCAAGCCTGAACCTTGTTCACAATAATCAGTAGCACTGCAATATTTATGTGAAGGTGATTTGTCATGATCACCCATGCGTGGAGACACAACTCCTTCTCTCGATACAATACTTCAGGCTGTCGACTACAATTTTCTTGTAACATTCCCGGCTAATTACTTCGATCTAGTTAACCAGTCCTAATGTTATAATATGTGGAACAGCGCTGTCTCCGAAACGATATCCTCTAGCCATAAATAAATATAGTTCAACTGCGATATTAGAGTCGTTAATGGCAGGTTCTACTTAGTTGCCGGACAGAGTCCTTAATTTTATCAAATGATTTAAGAGCGCTGCGCTGAACTCTTAAACCAAGGGGGCTTGATGTTGGATGCCTACTTCAGGACTGCCGGAATTGAACACCGTCAGGTTACTTAGAGTCAACAATTTTGCCTTGCCGCAACAAAGGCAGCGTAAACCAAAATGTGCTGCCCTTACCAAGTTCGCTGCTCACACCTATTTGACCATTATGCCTTTTTATTATTTCGGAAGAAATATAAAGACCAAGTCCTAAACCAGAATATTGACTTCCGGTGTTGTCCACGCGGTAATACCGACCAAATAAGTAGGGTATCTTCTCAGGTGGAACGCCCGGACCCTTATCAATAACTGATATTTTAGCCATATTATCTATCCTTTCAATAACAATATTAATCTCCTTTGAACGAGAAGCATATTTCATTGCGTTGTTGATGAAATTAATCACCACCTGGTTTAACCGTTCGGCATCTGCATAAACTTCAAGCTTAAGATCACCTTCCACAGTAATGGTAAACAGATCATCCAAACGGATGTAGTGGAAGCACTCATCAATTGATTTGGATAGGACGAATGTCTTTTGATTTAAAGGAAGCTGACCTTCATTAATCGTACTTGCATATAATAAATCCCGAATAAGTACACTTACTCTTTCCAAACTTTTATTAGCCTGTTCGATAAGTTTAGGCAAAACGTTAGGAGAAGGGTCATGCTTGATTCTATTAAGAAGCTGTAAAGAGGCTTTCAGAGCTGTGACCGGAGTCTTGAGCTCATGGCTTGCAATTCTAATAAAATCATCTTTCTGCTGCTGCAATAATCTAAGTTCATGTATATCTGTGGCTGTACCAACCCATATCTGGACCTGTCCGTCTTCATACTTTATAGGCATTAAACGGATTAAGTGCCATAGGTACTGTCCGTCAGCACGTTTTGCTCTCACCTGAAATTCACCACCCTCAGTCGTTTTTCGGATAGCCTGAAACTTATGTATTAAGTTTTGTATGTCGTCCGGATGAATGACTCCCTTTAATCCAGTTGCGAGGGTTCCCTCATAATTATAACCAGTGTAGTCATACCATCGCTGGTTGTAAAAGGTCACGTTGCCTTGAGCCGTATTCGTCCAGGCTATCTGTGGGATAGTTTCCATCATGGTATGAAAACGCTCTTCACTTTCTAACAAGGCCTGAGTCCTTATGACAACCCTTTCTTCAAGTTCCAGGTTCAGTTGGGAGAGCTCATGATTAATAATATTAACTTTTTCTTCCTGCTTTATAAGGAGATTATTTGCTCTCCTTAATTTATCCTTCTGAACTTTTAAATCAGAGTAAACTGCCAATAAATCTTCAGCACGCTTTTCTTTCTCCTGGTTCTGAAAAACAAGCTCTTTATTAGCTGTTATTAATTCGCTGGATTGTATTTTTAATTTCTGAGCAATATCCTCCCGTGCTTCCCGCTCTTTGGTCTCCTTTAATGCCCGATGAATTTTTTGAACTAAGGTGAATAACTTATCCTTTGAAACAAAATCTGTAACGCCACTCTTTATAAGTTCCACAGCATTCTCTTCTCCAATAACACCGGAAACGATAATAAATGGAATATATGGGTATTTACTTTGCTTGATCCGAAAGGCAGTAGCGCCATCAAAAGATGGAAGAGAGTAATCAGATAAAATTATATCGGGTTTGAATGCATCCAAGGCGCTCTCAAACTCGGACGGAGCTTGAACAATTTGAGAATTAAAATTCAGATCTGACTTTTTTAACTCACGATTGATAAGATCTGCATCAAATCGGTTGTCTTCTACAATAAGTATATTAAGGATATTACTCATATTATTCGAATTCTCAAAAACACTTCCAGTTTTCGAATCTAATTGATTGCAGTCGTTGCAATATTTTCGCCGAAAAGTAGCCCGCAGACTTGTGAATGGTTTTCGAAACGCTGATTTCTATTTATATATATTTACAAAGAGGCTGTTAAACAGGGTAGTATGGTAGCTTTAAGTTGTATCTTACTGAGGTGGCTGGCTTAATATCATCCAGTATAAGCCAATTTCTTTTATAGCATTAAAAAAATTATCGCTATCTACTGGCTTTACTATATAACTATTTGCGCCTAAAGAGTAGCATTTTTCAACATCCGGGTTTTCTTTAGATGAAGTGAGTATTACCACAGGAATTGATTTAAGGTCCGGATCGGATTTTAATTTTTCCAGCACTTGCAGGCCGGATATTTTTGGCATCTTAAGATCAAGTAAGATCAGTTTGGGCTTTTCCATGATATTACGTGCAGCAAAGATACCCTGGCAGTAGATGAAATCAAGGGCTTCCGCTCCATCTTTAACATGATATAAATTGTTTGTAAAGCCGCTTTTTTTAAGCGCCCGAATCGTGAGGTTTGCATCATCCAAACTGTCTTCTGCAAATAAAATCTCAATGTCGTTGAAGTTCATTTCTTTTTTCTAAGTGTTAAATTCTTTCTGAGAGTTTCTGCGGGAGGCTAAAATAAAAGGATGCCCCTATATTTAATTCTGAGTCTGCCCATACACTCCCCTGGTGTTTATGCACTATTTTTTGTACTATGGCCAGTCCAATACCTGTGCCTTCAAATTCCTCCTGGGAATGCAATCTCTCAAAAACCCCAAAGATCTTATCGTAATATTTCATATCAAACCCTGCGCCCTCATCTTTTACATAATAAACAACTGAGCTGTCTTTTGTGTAAGCTCCTATGTCGATACGCGTGTTTGATTTATACCGGGAATATTTAATGGCATTAGAAATCAGATTAATCCACACTTGTTTAATCAGAGACTGATCTCCTAAAGCAGTTGGAAGATGAGTAACATTAAATTCAGGTATGTTTTGACCCTCCTGATATGATACTTCTTCAATAACCAATCCAACAAGAGCAATCATATTAATTTCCGAAAAAACTATCTGTTTTCTTCCCAGTGTTGAGAATGCAAGCAAATCATCAATAAGTTCTCCCATCTTTTTTGAATTGCTCATAATAGAATAAAGAATTTTTACTCCTTCAGGATCCAATACGTCTCCATAATCCTCAACCAAAATTTTCGAGTATCCGCTAATAGCTCTGATCGGGGCGCGTAAATCGTGCGAAACTGAATATGAAAATGATCCAAGGTCATTGTTAACGGATTGCAGCTGTGCAGTACGATCAACTAAGTCCCGGTTAGCGATGATTAACTCTACTGCTCTCTCTTCTTTCTCCTTATTTTGGAAAGCAAGCTCTTTATTAGCAATAATCAGTTCCTGCGCTCGTTTTTCCTTTTCTATACTATGAAAAACAAGTTCCTCATTCGCAATTGCTAATTCCGCGGCACGCTTCTCTTTCTCCTGGTTTTGGAAGGCAAGCTCCTGGTTAGCAATAATCAGCTCGGATGCCCGGCTTTCCTTTTCCTTGTTTTGAAAAACAAGTTCTTCATTCGCAATTGCTAATTCCGCGGCACGCTTCTCTTTCTCCTGGTTTTGGAAGGCAAGCTCCTGGTTAGCAATGATCAGCTCGGATGCCCGGCTTTCCTTTTCCTTATTTTGAAAAACAAGTTCCTCATTCGCGATGGCTAACTCTACCGCACGCTTTTCTTTCTCCTGGTTTTGGAAAGCAAGCTCCTGGTTGGCTATAATCAGTTCTTGTGCTCGTTTTTCCTTTTCTTTATTTTGAAAAACGAGTTCTTCATTAGCAATGGCTAACTCTGCCGCACGCTTCTCTTTCTCCTCGTTCTGGAAGTCAAGTTCCTGGTTGGCGATAATCAGCTCTGATGCCCGGCTTTTCTTTTCTTTATTCTGGAAAGCAAGTTCTTTATTGGCAATGATTAGTTCAGCGGCTCGGTTTTCCTTTTCGTCATTCTGAAAGGCAAGCTCAATATTGGCGATGGACAGCTCTGAAGCTCGTTTTTTCTTTTCATCATTCTGGAAAGCAAGTTCTTTATTGGCAATTACGAGTTCTGCTGCCCTGCTGGCTTTCTCTTTGTTTTGCAACGCAAGTTGTTCATTCGCAATGGATAATGCATCTGATTTTCTCTCACTCATATATGCCTATCCTGATTCATTCGATTCGCCTGTCAATCAGCGCCTTTATAAAATTACTCAAAATTACGGGATTTATTAATCTTTTCGAAGTCACGATAGTTCTGCGTACCTAGGCAAATTTCTGTTGTTAAGGCATATATCGAACGGTTTTACTTTGGTGCTTATCATAAAATGAATTCTATGAACCCGTCTTTTTTCAGCAATCGGATCGAGCTTACTAATTCACAAGCCCTTCTCTTCGATACAATACTTCAGGCTGTCGACTACAATTTCCTTAACATTCCCGATTGAATACGTCGATCCAGTGAACCACTCCTAATGTTATAAAATGTGGAACAGCGCTGTCTCCGAAACGATATCTTGTAGCCATAAATAAATATAGTTCAACTGCGATATTAGAGTCATTAATGGCAGGTTCTACTTAGTTGCCAGACAGAGTCCTTAATTTTATCAAATGATTTAAGAGCGCTGCGCTGAACTCTTAAACCAAGGGGGGAAGCACTAATGGAAAGCGTGATCTGGCATGACGCATTGAAAGCCTTAGTAGCTTTGAATTCCGATTATTCTTAGTAAGCTCTGTTTGCTTTGACGATCCCTGAGGTATTCGGAGTGGTGGTTTACCTGTATTAATAAAGGTTTTGTGTGTGTGAGTTTAGAATCAGAACTGCGACTTTGCGTCACACTTTTAACAAAAAAAGCCCTGGAGTTACCCAGAGCTTGTTCCGTGGAGAATATCGGATTCGAACCGATCACCTCTTCACTGCCAGCGAAGCGCTCTAGCCAAATGAGCTAATCCCCCATGTTGGAATAAATTAGTTGAATTGATCCCAGCTACAATTATCAGCATTTTAAACGACTATTTCAAGTTTGGAAATGATCATTTAGAATTTTATATGCTTGAATTGCATTTTTTATTGTTCCACATATGGAGGTTATCTCTATTCTTTTTCAAAAGCCAATTAATTTTCATTTCAATATTATTTAATTAAATTTATGAGATTATTATCGCCTGAAATTTGAGATTATTATCTCTGGTAAGATTCTGGCATAAACAGCTCAAAAAGTAATTATGGATAATTCAAGAAGAAAATTTATTCAAAATACTATGCTCATAGGAGCAGGAATCAGTATGCCACAAATCCTCAGCGCTTCAGATTTTGGCCGCTATACCCGTAGTATTCCCGCCTCTGACCAGATTAATTTCGGTCTTATTGGCTGTAAGGGTATGGGTTGGTCGAACATGAATGCTCAGTTGAAACTTCCTCAGGTTAATTGTGTGGCTTTAGCAGATGTTGACCAAAGTGTACTTGACCAGCGTGTAGGAGATGTATTTAAACTACGCGGAACGAAGCCAAAGACGTATAAAGACTATCGCAAAATGCTGGAAGATCCTAACATTGATGTGGTAATTATTGGCACTCCCGATCACTGGCATTGCTTGAATATGGTTGACGCTGTTTCAGCCGGCAAGCATGTATATGTTGAGAAACCGATAGCTAATACCATAGAGGAATGCCAGATTATGGTGAAAGCACAGCAACGATATGGGAAAATCGTGCAGGTTGGACAATGGCAGCGATCCGGATCACAATATGCTGAAGCAATTGATTATATAAAGACAGGCAAATTAGGACAAATCAGACTGGTGAAATGCTGGGCCTACCAGGGCTGGATGAAACCGGTACCAAAAGTTGCCGACGGCCCTCCTCCTGCAGGAGTTGATTATAATATGTGGTTAGGTCCGGCTCCAAAGCGCGACTTTAATCAAAATCGTTTTCACTTTAATTTTCGTTGGTTCTGGGATTATGCGGGTGGCCTGATGACCGATTGGGGTGTGCACGAAATTGATATTGCCTTATTTGCAATGGGAGTAAAAGCACCAAAATCCGTTATGGCTTCAGGCGGCAAATTTGCCTACCCGGACGATGCATCAGAAACCCCTGACACCCTTCAGACTGTTTATGAATATGAAGGGTTCAACATGCTTTGGGAACATGCAACAGGCATTGACGGCGGCAACTATGGGTCTACCGAAGGTATCGCATTTATTGGAAACAATGCGACACTCGTTGTCAACCGCGGTGGATGGAAAGTGATACCGGAAACGGAAAACAAGGATGGTAAGAAGATGAACAAAACAGAAGAAGTATTGCATCGCAAGCCTGAAAAAAATGCTCACGAAGCGCATGCCGTCAATTTTGTGGATGCCATTACAAACAATGACCCCTCTCGTTTAAAATGCGGGATCCAAACCGGAAGCATTGCAGCAATTAATGCGCAAATGGGTAACATCGCCTATAAGACAGGTAAAAAAGTATACTGGGATGCATCAAAAAATGAATTCACAGATTCTGAGGCCAATCAATTGATGAAAGCCCGTTATTATAATGGATGGAAGCTGCCAAAAATTTGATTGGAACTCACCGAATAGTTTCCAAGGTAATAATTTCATTCAATTTCCTTAATGATAGCTACCTTATATATATTTGTTTAAAACCCTTATTTATGAAACCATCATGATTTTGCCAAACCCACAGGGGCATGAATATTAAAATCATGATAGCCCTGCCTACCGGCAGGCAGGTTCATCACCTTTAAAAAAAAATTATATACAGATGAAAAAAATATTCACACTTTTATTAATTACCGGCCTTTTTAACGGACTTACTGCATGCGCACAAAGACCTAGTCCGGCAGCTAAAGCTTCACAAACCACTACGTCAGGTGCTAAGATCAGTATTGATTATAGTTCACCCGGCATTAAAGGAAGAACCATCGGTAAAGAGATCGCCCCATGGGGACAGGTTTGGCGTACTGGCGCAAATGAAGCTACTGTTTTCGAAGTAAGCAAAAATGTTACTATTGCCGGTAAAACATTACCAAAAGGAAAATACAGTTTGTATTCGATTCCCGGACAAAAAGAATGGGTGATCATCCTCAATAAAACCTGGAACCAGTCAGGAACAGAGTATGATATGAAAGCTGATGCCTTAAGATTTACAGTTAAAACTCTCAAAGCACCGGCATTTTCTGAACGGATGACGTTTAAGATTGCTAAGACAGGTGTGGTTTCACTGGTTTGGGGGGAGTATCTGGTGAATTTCCTCGTTAAATAATGAATTTAATTGGGATACCCGTTGCCAGTTACCAGACTAAGCGTCTAGTCCACCCAGCCTGGTAACTGGTAACTGGCAACTTATATTCGTTGGTAAATTAACCTCTACCTCACCAACGTCACGTACCCCGACCTCAAATATCGCTTCGAATCCAGAACACCATCTATTACCCAATAATACACTCCAACGGGCATTTGGGAGGTGTCGCGGAAGCCAGTCCAATAATTATTGATATCTGCTGTGACATATATAATATCGCCCCAGCGGTTAAATATCTTAAATTGTTTTACATCAACAGCGCTGCTAATAAGTACGGTGAGTTCATCATTTATCCCATCTCCATTCGGCGTAAACATATTGGGGATAACATAGTCCGGAATTATTATATCCACAAATATAGGGGCTATCGAAATACAACCTTCTTTAGTAGTGCTTTTAATATAATAAATTCCTTTTCGGCCAACCTGTGTTGGATCGGGAATAGGGATCGTTGCCGTACTATTGCTCCAGAATGAATAATTTATCTCCTCATTTCGCCGGAATCCTGTAGTCATATCAACCGTTGCGGGATGTACCGCCTCTAATATCCGGGTTAGTATCAAAGGGGGAACTTCAATAATATTAACTCTCACCGGCCTGATTAGAAAGCAACCCGATGAACTTCGTCCCCTGATATAATATGTACCGGAAACACTTACACGCCGTGGATTTGTCAGGGGGATGGTAGCCCGCGGATCAGTCCAGTAGGTGTATGTCAGGTCGGAACTGTTTCCAGATTTTAGTGAAAAATCTGTCAGGTCAACACTAAAACAATCAGGCGGCGGGTCTATAATATTCATAGACATGCCACCAATGGTCGTATAAAGTGTTTGCTGGCAACCTAAACCCGGGTAAGGAATGAGTTCAATTGCAATTCGGGTACCCACAGGCGGAACTGGTGACAAGACCACACTGTCAGCCGTGCCCAGGAGTGCTGAAGTCTCCGCATTATACCAGCGGTACCCAAAAAATCCTGGAAGAGTTTTCAAGGTTATACTTTGAATGCCTGGACAGGTTATATTTCCCGTTACCGGGATCGAACAATTTTCGTCAAAATCTATGTATGCATATCCGAAATGCCCTCCCAGACTACAGTCATTAGTTGTAAATTCGAGTCTTATCCTTTTTCCGAGATAAGCAGAAAGGTTAACCAGAACCGGAGACCATTCCTTGTACAAGACTGGTACCGGCCTGCCCCCGCCTCCACCTCCACCGCCTCCGCCGCTGCTCGGATTACGACTGCGCTCAGGTGAATCTTTAAATCCAGGCAAACCTCCCGACGCAACAAACTCAAAAGAGCCACATTCTGTCGTTGTATTACTGGAAACATCAAAAACTCTTGCGGTAAATCTTGGCTGCTCGTCGTATTGATGCGAAGGGCTCTCAAAGACCACCGCATAATTAAAAATGATAGAATAATCGCTAACGTTAGCTGGCACGTCTATGGTATAACTAATCCGTTCGGCCCCGCGGCCCGGAGAATCATTCCCTAATTGAACAACATTGTCGCTGCCATTAGGCGCATTTGTTGAGAATCCTCCGTAAAAGTCCTTACCGCCGGACCGGATTACTGTGTGATGGTTTAAGATAGGGCCAGAAGACACTAACGTCAAAAATGCCGGACGCACTGCATTCGGAACCATATTACCAGTTTGAGATATGCTACCTATCGCACATTCCCAATTGGCTAAAGTGCCACTTTCAAAGCCAATATTTTTAGGACACTCTGTTACAACTTGTCCATATCCCGGAAAACCAGTAAGGAACAAATAGCATAGAATCAGGATCCTATAAAACATATATCAAGTTATGAAATCTATGCTTAATTTCAGACAGACATGTAAACAAGCCGCACCACGGTTTGTTGCATAATGATGTCCCGATTTTATATACGAAGAAAGTTTGTTGTTGGTTGGCGGGAAGGGGATGTAGTCCCACCAAGGTATCCGACCATAAGTCCTGCTGCCCGCTCTGAAGCACCTGAGGAACCCATTCTAAGGCCAAGCTCATCATAGTTTATGAGCATACCAGTCCGGTATAACTTATCATTTAAAATCATATCAAGTTCCCGGGCAATCATCGTACTATTACAGTCTTCCTGGATCAACTCCTTTACTACTGCTTCATTCATTACCAGATTCACCAGAGAAATAAATTTGATGTTAACAAGTAATCGTGCTATTGCTATGGACACAGAGTTGCCCTTATAAACAACTACCTGAGGGATCTTGAGAAGTGCTGTTTCGAGAGTTGCAGTTCCCGACGTTACGACAGCGGCCCTGGAGTTTCTAAGCAGATTATAGGTAGCATTAAATATTACAGGAATCTTACGCCCATTTAAATACGGCAGATAATCTTCCGCAGTAAACGTTGGCGCCCCGGCAATAACAAATTGAAAGCCTGGAAGCTTGTCTGCTGCCTTAATCATCTCCGGCAATACACGGTCAAGTTCCTGCTTTCTGCTGCCAGGCAATAATGCAATCAGGGGCCGCACATCGAGATCATGGTTAATCTTAAACTGATCGTCCGGGATACTGTCTAAAATAGCATCTAGAATTGGGTTACCGACATAGTCGACATCCATGCCCCAGCTTTTATAAAAATCAACCTCGAAAGGCAGGATACAAAACATCCGGTCGACGTATTTTTTTATCTTCAAAACCCGCTTTTGGTTCCAGGCCCATACTTTTGGTGAGATATAATAAAATACCTTTATGTTCTCCTTCTTTGCGAACTGAGCGATTCTCATATTGAAGCCGGGAAAGTCGATGAGAATAATTACATCGGGCTTGTAAGCTAAAATATCGCGCTTAGCAATTTTTATATTCTTAAATATCGTGTTGAGATTGGCAATTACTTCAACAAATCCCATGAAAGCCATTTCTGAATAGTGTTTAGCTAATTCCCCGCCCTCTGCCTTCATGAGGTCACCGCCGAAAAAACGAAATTCTGCCTGGTGATCTTCCTTCTTAAGTGCTTTTATAAGATTTGACCCATGCAGATCTCCGGACGCTTCTCCGGCAATGAGATAATACTTCATCTGCAAAAGCGATTAATCAGGATTATTAATGAAATTCCAGGTATTCAGTATCGGAATGGCATGATGGGCGGTCATGTCGAACTGCACAGGAACGACTGATACATATCCGTTTTCCAGTGCCCATACGTCAGTATCCTCCCCATGATCGTTATTTTGGAAAACACCGGTTAGCCAATAGTATTTTCGCTTATGAGGATCCAGGCGCTCATCAAATTCTTCAGCCCATTTTGCGTTTGCCTGGCGGCATATTTTAATCCCTTTGATTGCATTACCTTTCGGGAAGTTCACATTTAGCAAAGTTCCCAGCCCCAGACCATTCTTCATGACCTGCTTAGTAATTATTTCAATATATTTCTTGCAATGACGAAAATCGGCATCGAGCTCAAAATCATCGAGCGAAAAGCCGATAGAAGGAATGCTTTCGATAGCTCCCTCAACTGCAGCGGACATCGTTCCGGAATATAATATGTTAATGGAGTTATTCAATCCATGATTGATCCCCGAAACACAAAGATCAGGCTTCTTGCCTTTGAAGACTTTATTTACAGCCAGCTTTACGCAGTCAACCGGTGTGCCTGAGCATTTATACATCTCTACTCCTTCGTAAAGATCAACTCCATCCAGTCTCAATGGTTTGGCTATAGTTATTGCGTGTCCGGTGGCAGATTGTGGCCCGTCGGGTGCAACTACTACAACTTTCCCAAGTCCCTGCATTACCTCAATCAAGGCTTTTATTCCCGGCGCAGTAATTCCATCATCGTTTACTACAAGTATGGTCGGCTTATTTTTCATCATGACGAAAATACAAAAAATGCTTCGCATTGCTCGCAGATGGTTGCCTGTTGCCCATTGTCAGTTGCCAGGCTAATCGTCTATGCACCTAAGAAAGAAAATCGAATTGTCTTAAAACGAAACAAAAAAAGCTCCCCGATCTTTCGGAAAACTTTTATGATGCTTTCTTTACCATGTAATACTCTTGGTCGTATGCTTATCAAACCAGCCTGGCAACTGGTAACTGGTAACCTTTTAAGCGAAGCGAGGCTCTTACAAGCTTCTTAACCAGTCGATAACGCCTTCGCGTGTCTTGCCGGTTTTTTGCTGCAATCTTCCATAAAGCTCATCGTCTTTACCATCTTCGTATCGGAGATCATCGTCTGTCATATCGGCATAAGCCTGTTTAACCTTACCTTTCATCTCATTCCATCTGCCTTTTAATTCTAACTTGTCCATAGTGGTAGTGTTTATGTTTATAAATAATAAACAGGGTTAGGGGTGAAAATGTTTGAGGAGAGATTAAAGAGCCAAGAATCAAGACATGAGGTGGATAAGCTTTTCGAGGTGGCAAAGAGCGAAAACGTGTGACCAGTAGGTAAGGGGCTTGAGGTCCTGACTTTTCTATAGTGATAAGGAGCGAAAACAAAAGGCAGGCGAAAAGCGTTGAGGTCCCGGATTTCGCCGGGATGACAACTACAACTTAGCAAAAATGTAAGGGGGAGAAGTGGCTGCTGACTGCAGCCACTTCTCCCCCTTACCCAACTCAAAAAATGCATTGTCATCCCGGCGAAATCCGGGACCTCCTGTAACGCGTCCTTGATCTTTGTTCCTTGATCTCTGTTGTGTTTTCTATAACGCTCCCCCCTTGATCTCCTCCACCACATTAGGATCTAACAATGTAGACGTGTCTCCGAGGACTGAAGTTTCCCCTTCAGCTATCTTTCTAAGGATGCGACGCATGATTTTTCCTGAGCGGGTTTTTGGTAAGCCAGTTACAAACTGGATCTTATCAGGCTTTGCAATTGCACCTATGATACGTGCAACTGTCTGCAGGATATCTCTGCGGGTAAGTTCATGATCATGAGTAGAAGTACCAAGAATCACATAAGCGTAGATCCCCTGACCTTTGATTTCATGAGGATAGCCAACAACAGCACTTTCAATTACGTCGGCATGCATGTTAATTGCATTTTCAACCTCAGCGGTTCCAATTCGGTGACCTGAAACGTTTATCACGTCATCTACACGACCAGTTATTCGATAATATCCATCCTCATCACGCAAACAACCATCGCCTGTAAAATACATATTAGGATAAGTCGCAAAATACGTGGTACGGCAACGTTCGTGATCGCCCCAGGTAGTGCGAATAACACCCGGCCATGGGAATTTAATACACAGGTTGCCGCTAACACCATTTCCTGTAAGCTCGCTGCCATGCTCGTCAACCAAACATGGCTGGATTCCAGGCAATGGAAGAGTGGCATAACCCGGCTTGGTGGGCGTTACACCTGCTATAGGTGAGATCATAATTCCGCTATTTTCCGTTTGCCACCAGGTGTCGACTATTGGGCAATTGCCTTTGCCGATATTTTCATTATACCAATGCCAGGCCTCCTCATTTATTGGCTCGCCAACCGAACCGAGTTTTCTAAGGGAGCTCAGGTCTTTTCCTTTCAAAGGCTCGTCTCCGAAACTCATGAGAGAACGGATAGCTGTCGGTGCAGTATATAAAATAGTAACCTTGAATTTGTCTACAATATCCCAGAAACGGCCTGCATCAGGATAGGTCGGAACTCCTTCAAACAAGAGTGAGGTCGCTCCCTGAGACAATGGGCCATAGACGATATAAGAGTGTCCCGTAATCCATCCGATATCGGCGGTACAGAAATGAATATCGCCGGGTTCATACTGGAAAACTGTGCTAAAAGTATAGCCCGTATAAACCATATAACCGCCGCATGTATGTACCACGCCCTTTGGTTTACCTGTCGATCCTGAAGTATATAAAATAAACAGAGGATCTTCTGAATCCATCGGTTCTGCTTCACAAAGAGGGTTTCCCTGAGTTTCCACCTTCCTTATCTCATCTTCCCACCAAACATCACGCCCTTTGATCATTGAAACCGGGGTACGTGTACGGGTTAGAACTATTATTTTCTGAACAGACTTACATTGCACAATCGCATCATCAATAATATTCTTCAATGGAATGTCTTTAGGGCCCCTGAAACCACCATCAGCGGTTATAATCAGGCTGCACTCTGCATCGTTAATCCGGTCGGCAATAGATTGCGCGGAAAACCCGCCAAACACTACAGAGTGTATTGCCCCGATCCTTGCACAGGCCAAAACAGCAATCGCCAGCTCCGGAACCATGGGCATATAAATACATATCCGGTCGCCTTTTTTCGCGCCATTATTTTTTAAGGCATTCGCAAATTGACAAACCTTAAAGTGCAGTTCCTTATAACTAAACTTCCTGTAATGTTCGTCTACATCATTGGGTTCCCAAATAATAGCGGTTTTATCACCGTCCTTCTCCAAATGGCGGTCGAGACAATTTTCGGTAATATTGAGCTTAGCCCCTTTAAACCATTGAACATTAGGTTCAACAAAATTCCACTCTAATACCTTATCCCACTTCTTTTGCCATACAAAAGTATCAGCCACACTGGCCCAGAAATCTTCAGGCTCCGCTACACTATAATCATAAATGCGTCTGTAATCGTCAAAAGAATTGATACGAAGATCCATTATACTTTTATAAATTTAATTTTCTCATAGTGTAATGCGATATGAGTAATCGTTTGTGTGGTAAAAATAGTTTTCTCAGATATAGTATGCAAGCAGACGGGGTAATATAGTGTAGAGATTTGTGACGGGGAAGAATTATGTACACCAATAATGTGTATGTACCCATCAATAAGAATAATATTACGAAATAGACATAGGATCACAGGGGGCATACACCTACAGGGTGAGAAATTAACGCCAGTCGTGTAATAGTCCCGTGCTCTGCAGAGCACCCGGCTGCCTTAACCAATTGATTGCTGGCCCTGCTTTCCAAATTATCTTTTTTTGTGCGCTGCCGAATATTAGGACACCATAATCCAAATCGCTCGCACGTCTCCTCCCCGCTTTTTTACTAAATTTCTCACAAGTGTTGCGTATCTAATTTTTTCTCCCGATATTTGCAAACTCTTTAGAGAGTTGGATTAATAATAAAGATACACATAGAGTCATGTCGAGAATTTGTGATTTAACCGGGAAAATGGCGATGAATGGTTTTAACGTTTCTAATTCGAACGTAAAAACTAAACGTAAATTTTACCCTAACCTGCATGTAAAAAAGTTTTACATTCCAGAAGAAAATAGATGGATCACGTTGAAAGTTTCAACTTCAGCGATCAAAACCATCAGCAAAAATGGCATCACTGCCGTAATTAATAAGTTCCTTAAAAAAGGGTATATATAGTTATAAAGTATTAAGTCAAGCGTGTAACTTATAACTTAATACTTTATAACTATATATACCC
>NZ_JBKJUM010000061.1:0-4599 GCF_046590655.1 Daejeonella sp. | reverse complement strand
CTTCCTCTTGCTGTTTTCCAAGGTGACAACAGTACTCAGCATGGAAAGAGAAACTCGCAAATTGATGTTTGCATCTCCGTCAGAGGGAGTTAAACTTTTAACATGGCCAATTACGGGAAAAGTAATTTCAAATGGTGAACCATTGCCTGGTGTAAGCATCAGGTTAAAAGGAACCGCTATCGGCACTACCTCCGGGGCTGACGGTAATTACGTATTGAATGTCCCGGAAAGCGGGGGAACATTGGTGTTCACTTTTTTAGGATTTGTAACACTAGAGAGGGCTTTCTCCAGAGCAGAAACTCTAAACGTTACTTTAGTCGAAGATTCCCAATCATTAGGTGAAGTTTTGGTTGTAGGATATGGAACGCAGACAAAAAGCCAGGTAACTGGAGCAATCTCCTCCGTATCAGCAAAGGAAATCTCTGAACTGCCAATAACTAACGCACAGCAAGCTTTGCAAGGCAGGGCGGCAGGAGTAGAAGTGCTTAGTGCGGGCAACCGCCCGGGAGATGGAGTGAATGTACGTATTAGAGGACGGCGATCATTTAATGCCGGGAATGATCCACTTTATGTTGTGGATGGCATACCGCTGTCGGGAGGCATAAATGACATTAATCCACAGGATATACAATCAATGGAGATTCTAAAGGATGCGTCCTCGACCGCAATTTATGGATCCAGAGGTGCAAATGGTGTGGTAATTATCACGACTAAGAAAGGTGTACCAGGCAAAACAAGTATCACCTTTGACAGCTATTACGGTATTTCAAAGCCAATTAACTTATATGATGTGATGAATGGTGAGCAATTTGCCGAATACAAAAGAGAATCACGAAGAGCAATCGGAAAGTATAATGATGCAGATCCGGTAGCAGCTGATAAAGCACTTTTCGAGACTATAGAGCAAGAATCTCTTGCGTTGGGCCGAAGCACCGATTATCAATCCTATCTCACTCAAACGGGTGGCCAACAAAATTACCAGCTTGGAATATCGGGCGGTAGTGAAAAAACACGCTTTGCTGTTTCCTTTAATCATTTTAACGATCAGGGAGTGCAAATCGGTCAGGATTTTAACCGCGACAACATCAGAGTTAATCTTGATCAGGAAATAAGTCCTAAATTAAAGTTCGGTGTATCGTTAATAACCAGTCTCAATAAACAGAATATTGGTTCGAATCCATGGGGAGTTACTTTAAGGGAGAATCCGCTGGGCATTCCGTTTGATAAAGATGGGAAGTTGCTTTTCCGCAATACTTCGGATGGCGCGCAGACTAATCCATTACTTGAAGTTCAGGAAAATGCACTGATTGATGAAAACCGCCGTACCCGGATTTTCGCAAGTTTATTCGCCGAGTATAAAATATTGGATGGGCTTACCTATCGCTTGAATTTTGGCCCTGATTACTCGGTACGTCGTTTCGGGCAATTCCAGGCCAGCATGACAAACGCCAGGGGAAATGGTACTCCGTTCGCACGAAATGATTATAGTCAGCAGTTTTCTTACACAGTAGAGAATATTTTAAATTACAGTAAAAAATTCAACAAGATTCATGATTTAAATTTCACAGGCTTATTTAGTGTCCAGAAACAAAGAAATGAATTTTCCAGTATCAGAGCCAGTGGTATGCCTTACGAATACCAGTTGTTCTATAAGCTCTCCTCAGCACCCACCATTGAAGGGGTCGATAGCGACCTGAGCGAAAGTGGCTTATTGTCTTACATGGGGAGAATAAACTACGGGTTTAAAGATAAATATTTGCTCACTCTTACCACCAGAATTGACGGATCTTCCAAGTTTTCCGGAGAAACAAGTTTATTTGGAGATACTAAAAAGTATGGATTTTTTCCCTCAGTAGCTTTGGCATGGCGAATTACTGAAGAACCTTTCATGAAGGGGATCTCGGCTATTGAAAATCTGAAGTTAAGGGCCAGTTACGGCCTTACAGGTAATGAAGGAATAAGTCCTTATGGAACCCAGGGATCACTTAGTCGCACTACCTACGCATTTGGAACAACTGGTGCTTTCGGATATCGTCCAGGGTCTCTGGTTAACCCAGACTTAAGATGGGAAACTACCGCTACGACTAATATTGGTCTGGATTACGGATTGTTGAATAATCGCATATCAGGCTCTCTTGAGCTTTACGAACAAGATACCTATGATCTTCTGATGCCTAGAAACTTGCCATTTACAAGTGGTTACGGAAGCGTATTGCAGAATGTAGGAAAAAGTCGCAATAGGGGTATTGAGTTCACTGTGTCGACAGTAAATATTGATAAAGGCGACAATGGCTTTGTATGGACTACAGACTTTAACATAAACAGTAATAAAGAAGAGATTGTTGAGATTTACAGTGGTAAAAAAGATGATGTAGGAAGTCTGTATTTTATAGGTCAGCCATTGACGGTTTATTATGATTTCCAAAAACTAGGTATTTGGCAAAGTGGGGAAGCTGCTGAAGCCAGCAAATACAAGCAGAATCCCGGAGAGATTAAAGTTAAGGATCAAAACAACGATGGAGTTATCAATGCTCTTGACCGTGTGATTTTGGGATCAGATATTCCGAGTTGGTCAGGCGGCTTTACCAATCGCTTTGCTTACAAAGGGTTGGATCTGTCAGTATTTGTATTTACGCGGCAGGGAAGTATGATTCGGAGTAGTTTATATACAGGGCTGAATGCCTTAGCGGGTCGTTATAATAATCTGAATGTAGACTATTGGACACCAAAAAACCCGACAAACGCTTTCCCGCGACCAAATCAAAACCAGGAGAATCCGCTTTACAGCAATACCATATCTTATTTTGACGGGTCATTTACAAAAATCCGGAATATTAACCTTGGATATAATGTTCCCGCCAAATTTAGCACCAAATTGAAAATGTCGTCATTAAGATTATATGCGAGCGCTCAAAATCCTTTCATCTTCTCACAATATGGCGATAATCTTGATCCAGAGCAGGCACGTGGTAGAAGCAATAACAGGGAGCAGACCAATGAGGTAGGGATTGGTGTACCTTCAGTACGGCAGTTTCTCTTTGGTTTAAACGCTAAATTTTAATAATGAAGACTTTTTATGAAATCTGCATGAGCTTATCGGTTATACGACGAAGTGAATATAAGTCCATGCAGGTTTCATCACAATCAAAAACAAGTATACAAATGAAAAAGATTATATTAACCTTATGTTGTTTGGCTTTAATCAGTCAATCTTGCAAAAAAGTACTGGAAGAGGATATAGTTTCAAACATAACCCCGGAATATTATAAAACAGCAGCCGGGTTCGAAGACGCTGTCAAAGCATCATACGAGCCACTTCGGTCTTTCTACGGAAGTCAGAGAGGGTTTACACTCACCGTTTTTGGTACAGATACATATACTAAGGGTGCTGATGGAAACTATAAGGATCTTAACGATTACAAACCAGGGCTAAATTCCCAGGTAGATTATATTCGCGATCTGTGGAATGATTTTTACAGGGCAATTAACACTACCAACACGGTGATAGATCGTGCCGAGACTGCAAATGTTTCTGCGGTTTTGAAAGCGCAAAGAGTGGCGGAGGCTCGCTTTCTGCGAGCCCACTATTACTTTATTCTGGTTCAGACTTTCGGCCCGATTCACTTAAGTTTAAAAGAAACTACCGAAATTCAAACAACAGCAACTCGTGCGCCTGTTAAGTCCGTTTATGATGCGATCGTTTCTGATCTTGAGTTTGCTGTAACCACCTTGCCCGCCAAACAAAACGATTATGGCAGAGCAAGCAAAGCTGCTGCCGAGCATATGCTTGCTAAAGTACTTTTGACCCGGGCAAGTATTCCGGGAGCCGCGAAGGCGGACGATTATCAGCGTTCGGCAGTTCTTGCTAAAAGCGTAATCGCCAATTACGGGCTGAAGCTTTTACCTGTTTTTGCGGATGTTTTTGATCAGGCGAAACAGGAGCATTCCGAAGTTGTCTTTGCAGTACAATATTCTACAGATCTTCTAACGAATGGCGGTGGAAATAGTGGTCATCTTTATTTTCTTATGGAATATGATGCCGGAATAAAGGGTACTCAGCGTGACGTGGCTAATGGCCGACCGTTTAAACGTTTTAAGCCAACCATGTATACATTAGACTTGTTTGACCGTACCAAAGATTCCAGATATAATGCTTCTTTTAAACAAGTATTTCTAGCTAATAACCCAGCAACCCTGGCAACTGGAATGAAAATAGGAGATACAGCTATTTACGTTGCACCTGATAACGTTTCGGCAGCGGTAAAAGCGTCTAAAAATTATCGCCTTATTGATCGTGCTGAAGTATTGTCTTCTGGGAACTACCGTTACTTTCCATCTTTAAGCAAATTCCTTGACCCACTTCGTCCTTCTGTTCAGGAAGAGAGAGGTTCAAGAGATTTTATGGTAGCCAGATTAGCCGAAACCTATTTGATCGCTTCTGAGGCATTATTAAAATCAGGCAATATTACCGAAGCATTGACCTTTATGAATACGTTAAGAAGGCGTGCTGCATTGCCTGGAAAGGAATCGGCGATGGAAATTACCGCTGCTCAACTGAATATGGATTTTATTTTAGATGAACGGGGACGGGAGTTATTA
>NZ_JBKJUM010000118.1:0-4192 GCF_046590655.1 Daejeonella sp. | reverse complement strand
ATGAAATCGTTTTTCCTAACTTCGTCCTGTTTGTGAGTAGTTATATCATGTAGAACACCAGTAAAGATATCTGCCTTGGTTTCTTTTTCGACCGAGCTATTTCCAACACCCCTCAACCATCGCAGCCGCTTATCATGAAACCCAGTAACAGCAAACTCGATGTCACATCTCTTACCTTCACTCATACTCGTTATAACCGCTTTTTCAACCAATGGCCGATCTTCTTCAAGTATTTGTCCTACTGCATCTTCATAAGTCATCGTATCATCCGCATAAAATCCAAACATTTCCTTAAACCGTGCAGAGGGTTTGAATTCTCTTGTGTTCATATTTATGACCCATGTAGCAATATCAGCGGCTTCTATAGCCATATTCAACAGCCTATTACTATCATCAAGATTGAACTGAATTCTCTTTAAAGTAGTAATATCGTTAAATGTAACAATCGCCCCGGTATGGTTATTATCTGATTGTCGTATGTAGGGCATCGTCATTACCTGGTACCATTTACCATCATTAGTTTCAATTTCCTTAGTTACCGTGTTGCCGTGATCAAGAACCTGCCTGATATCATCCACGATGGTGTCGAACTTAACATTTGTGGTTATGTTGCTTATAGGCCTTCCAATATCCGTTTCAAGCAAATTAATCTGTCTAATCGTGCCGGGAGAAAATTTCATCAATCTTAGATCATTATCAATAAAAAGCTGACCATTTAAATTGCTCCTGAAATAGTTATTCAGATCGTCGTTAATTTCAAATAATTCCTTGTTCTTAAGCTGATAGTCGGAATTGATTGTATGAAGTTCCTCATTGACCGACTGCATTTCCTCGTTAGTGCTTTGCATTTCTTCATTCGCAGAAATAAGCTCTTCATTAAACGATTGCATGTTTTCATTAGAAGCGTCGATCTGCTCATAAGAAGACTGAAGTTTCTGTTTAAGATTTTTCAGCTCCGCTTCAATGGTAAGCGTATAGTTGTCAATAGACTTTGTTTCATCAAAAATGATTTCATCGTCCGCAGCATTATGTAGTAAGCCATTATCGCTGAATATTACCATGAATACGTCTGCCTCATGAACACTTAAAGGGCTTAAAGTCAGGTTTATATTGCGTATTTGTTTTTGGGTTTTTATTATTATGCCTTTTAGAACTGTCGTCTTCCCGGTTTCCTTGAATTGTTGGTAAGTAGATTTAAAGGCTACCGCAAGTGGACGTGGCAGCAATTCTTCCAAACTTGAGGTAAAATGTTTAGGCAGAAAATATTTAGTGGGGTCGCCGTAAGAGTTTAATATCTCCAGGTTAGAATTCGCAGAAATCACCAGATAGCCCAGGTTTAATGCCACAGTGTTATGCATTTCTTCAGCAACTGCATTCTGAAAAGGTTTGAATCGCTTTTCACCCAGCTCAATGGGTTTATATTTTATCTCGAGCAGATTTGGCATCGTGTAAGCATCAAAATTTGAAGCCTGCTTGGTCTCAAGACATTTATAAATCCGCCACTTTTTATTTACAACTTCCAGGCTTTGCATGATTTGACTGGGAGTCTCACTGGAGCCTAAAAACAGGTATCCGTCTTTTTTGAGTCCAAAGACGAACATGTTAAATATTTTCTCCTGTAAAATCGGAGTCATGTAAATCAAGAGGTTACGGCAGGCAATTAAATGCATGTTGCAATAAGGTGGGTTCTTCACCAGGTCATGCTGTGCAAAAATGACCATTTTTCGTATCAGGGCGCTGATTTTATAATAGTCCCCTTGTTTCACGAAATATTTTTCAAGCCTGGTAGTAGACACACTCTTTTCTATTGCGTTGCTGTATATTCCTTTCCCCGCATGGGCAAGCGCAATGCTGTCGATATCTGTGGCGAAGATTTTTACCACTCTGGATTGTGATGTCTCCACGAGTTTCTCAGCTATCAGGATGGCCAGGGAGTAGACCTCCTCCCCCGTAGCGCATCCGGCGACCCACATCTTGAGTTCTTCTGTCGGGTTAAGACGGTTTAATAAGTCCGAAAGAACCTTGTCCTTAATAATTTTGAATGCTTCTTTGTCTCTGAAGAACGAGGTGACACTGATGAGGAATTCTTTTGCCAGGGCATCTACCTCTCCTGGAGTTTCCTTCAGATAATCAAGATATTTTTTTAAGGATTTAAAATTGGCTTGCGATGCTCTCCGCTTCGTCCTGCGAAGAATGGTAGTTTCTTTATAATCTGAGAAATCGAGCGGTGATTTTTCATTAATCAACTGAATGATTTCCCGGAGGTCTTTTTCTTCTTCCTGGCTATCGGTGAGTAGATTCCCCTCATATTTTATGAAATCTTCAATCGCACGGGGCATGGCTTCAGGCTCAAGTACAAAATCGACCATACCACTGCCAATAGCGTTTGATGGCATGCTTCCGAATTCCGCTGTTTCAGGATTTCTAGCCATTACCATTCCGCCATGTCTTTTGATTTCTCTAATACCGGCGGTGCCATCTGAACCTAATCCAGAAAAAATAATACCTATAGCATCTTTTCCGCTATTGAGGGCAAGTGATTTAAAAAAAGTATTTATAGTAAGGTGAGGCGAAGCAGCTTTATCTTTTTCCGTTAATAGCAATTGATTATCCTCAATAATCATATACTTGTCGTTCGGTATCAAATAGACTTGGTTGCGTCCAACGTTCATCCCATGCTCTGCCTCTTTTACTTCAAGTTTACTATGTCTGGATAGCAATTCAACCATGCGGCTTTTGAAATCGGGAGATAAATGCTGAACAATGATATATGAGACCCCATCCAAAGGTGTATGATCAAAAAAAGAATTGATCTCATCCAAACCGCCCGCAGAGGCACCAATAGCAATAATATGATGTGGTATATTTGTCGGCATTTTTAAACTTTAGAAATCAGTAATGAGCAGAAATGAGGATAAGATGCGGAATTCGTAAAAGTATTTAAAACAACGTGGTAAAACTATTGTTAATACTATTATTTTATTATTTGATTAAACAGGTATATCCCTCTCGGCTGCCTTTTCGTTCGAATGAAGGATTGCCTTAATTCGGTCGATGTGAACCTGGGAAGCGTCGGCTCTTTCTATTGAGGATTTGGCATTTGCTCCATTTTGATCCCTCGCCAGGGTTAGTAATAGATTTCTTCTTTCCTCAAACATCCTGAGGGCAGTCCACATGGTTTCTTCGATTTTCATCGTTTGCTCAGCCAATAAAGTAGAGGCAGTGTAGGCATGACCTGTATGGCAGCGATATCTGAGCCCGTTATCTGTTTTAATCTCCCAGAGAACTCCTCCACAGCCCGGGCAGTTAAACGGCACCAGGTTTCCAAGTGAATTTACCGAAGGCAAGTCGCTAAGAACGCGCTTGGCAATGCTTGCTTCTGTACGTATATCTATTGGGATAGGTACTTGCTTCTTAACTTTCGCAAACAGGAGTTTATGGATTACACCACCTATCTGAGCCAGGGGCAGAGTGTAATCAACTTTTACATTGCTTAATGCATTTTTAGGCATGTCTGGATAATCCGCATCTTCGGGGTCTTGAACTATACATATGCCGCCGCATCTTTTTATAGCTTCCATGCCAGAGGTTCCATCATTTAGATACCCCGTTAAAAGTATGCCTATAACTCCGGTTCCAAAAGTTACCGCTGCCGATCGAAATAACGGATCAATAGCAGGGCGTGAACGGTTTTCATGTGCACCCTTGGTGACTAAAAGAGATTTATCATCGCTTATCATCAGGTGATGATCTGAGGGTGCCAGATATAAGTGACCTGGTTTCATAAGGCCCTTATTGGTAGCATTACCGCAAATAAGTTGGCTGTTTTTTCTTAGAGAGTCGAGTAATACATTACCTGTTGCATCTGCGGAAATATGCTGAACTACTAGTATCGGTACAGGAAAGTCTGCCTGAAGCTGACTAACTAATTTTGTAAGTGCCCGAAGGCCACCTGCCGATGTTCCCACAACAATAACTCTTTTGGAAACAACCTCTTCAGCTTTCATAATTGATGGCCTTCTTATAGCCAACGTTTAACCTGCCGTTTTGTGTTGGGGGAAAATTAATGGCCCGTTTAAAACACTGTTCATGCATATTAAAACTAAATGGTATAGTAGTTGAGAACTCCCATTGCATGAATGAATATTTCCTGATTTTGACTCTTTTCGGGCTGGCGGCTTTTGGGATGGCC
>NZ_JBKJUM010000060.1:0-27651 GCF_046590655.1 Daejeonella sp. | reverse complement strand
CTTTTTACCTTGTTTTCTGTTTACGGTTGTTTTAGCGCCATCATTTAAAAGAATAGTCAAAAATCAAAGTGTCAAGGCCTTTGTTGATGGAATAACCGCGGCAGTAATTGGTGCATTAGTTGGCTCGGTTATTATTATGGCAAGCCGGTCTATTATAGATATACCAACTGCCACAATTGCTATCGGCTCTGTTTTGGCATTGACCTATACCAAAAAGTTGAAAGAACCCTATATCATACTTATTGCTGCCCTCATTGGTTTAGTAATAAAAAGTATTTAAAAAGAATCTCTTACTGCTGTAACCGCCCGTTGTCTTTTGAATGAGCGTCAGTTAAATTCTCCTTTCTTCGTTTATATTTACATCCTGAATCAAGACTGATCAAACCACATGAAGAAATATTTTCTCTTTGCACTACTCCCCTTTTTAATTTCCTGTTCTTCAAAACAAGAGGTCGATCTTATTATCCACCATGCTAAGGTTTACACGGTTGATGAGAAATTTTCGGTCGTTGAAGCATTTGTCGTTAAGAACGGAAAGATCATTGACGTGGGAAAGTCCGAAGACATGCTAAAGTTGTATTCGGGGCAAGCGATTGATGCGGGAGGCAAAACAGTATACCCCGGATTTATTGACGGACATTCACATTTCTACGGTTATGGAGAAGGACTTCAGAATGCAGACCTCACAGGTACTAAAAGCTGGGAGGAGATATTGAACCGTCTAAAGACTTTTTCTGAAAGTAATACGCGCGACTGGATAGTGGGAAGAGGCTGGGACCAAAACGATTGGGATGTAAAGGAATTTCCTGATAATCGAACGCTTAATGAGCTTTTTCCAAACACACCCGTTATTTTATCCCGCGTAGACGGACATGCTGCAATAGCTAATAAAACCGCTTTGGATTTGGCTGGTATTAAACCCGGTCAGATAGTTAGCGGAGGAGAAGTTGAAACTGTTAATGGAAAATTAACAGGTATTTTGGTTGACAATGCAGAGGGGCTGGTATATTCTAAGATTCCTGAGCCTGATAAAAAAGAGGTGCAGGATGCTCTTTTAGATGCCCAGAAAAATTGCTTCGAAGCAGGTTTGACCAGTGTCACAGATTGCGGAATTGACCATAAACTGGTCCCGGTAATTGATGAGCTTCAGAAAAATAATCGGCTTAAGATGCGGATTTATGGAATGTTGTCAGACAATGAGGGTAACTACGATTACCTCTTTAAGCACGGGGCGTTCAAAACCGACAGATTGAATATTAGTTCTTTCAAAGTGTACGCTGATGGAGCATTGGGATCTCGTGGTGCCTGTTTGCTGCGCCCTTATAGTGATAAAGCTACATCAACAGGTTTTTTGTTACGAGATAAAGAGCATTATGCGAAGGTTGCTCAGAAGATAGCAGATAAGGGATTTCAAATGAACACGCATGCTATCGGAGACTCAGCAAACCGGGAAATATTAAATGTTTACGCCAAGGTGCTTAAAGGTAAGAATGACCGCCGATGGAGAATAGAGCATGCCCAGGTTGTTAATCAGGCTGATTTCAGGCTATTTGGAGAGAATAACGTAATTCCGTCAGTTCAGAGTACTCATGCCACTTCTGACATGTACTGGGCTGGTGACCGGCTAGGTGCGGACAGGGTTAAAGGCGCCTATGCATTCAAGCAGCTTCTTGACCAGAATGGCTGGATAATATTAGGTACCGATTTCCCCGTTGAAAATATTAGCCCCATATACACATATTATGCGGCGGTAGTTAGAAAGGACATGAAAGGGTTCCCTGCAAACGGATATCAGGTAGAGAATGCGCTTAGCCGCGAAGAAGCGCTTCGGGGCATGACCATCTGGGCAGCCAAAGGGAATTTTGAAGAAAAGCAGAAAGGCAGTATTGAAAAAGGCAAGTTTGCCGATTTTGTGATACTAGACCAGGATATGATCACCGCTGACGCCGCAGGATTGTTTCAAATCAAAGTACTAAAGACTTTTGTTAATGGAGAGAACGTTTACTCCAGATAATGAAGCTAAATTCAATTTTTTTAATTGCCTCCGTATTTTACATCTTATCCATAATCGCCTGTACCCCATCAGCTGAACACCGCAAAAACGAAGAATACGTCAGTGTACAGAAAAGTGTAGAGGAATCTGCCGTTCTCCTCAATAATTCAGGAGAGGATATTCCACTGAAAAACTTGCAGAATTTGAAGATTGCGAGTGTGAATATTGGATCAATACATGCATCAGTTTTTGACAGTATTCTAAATAAATACGCGCTCGTGCGCAGTTTCTCAATTGCAGATAATAGTCTGGGAGCGCTCACTATGGATAAATTGAGCGCAGGTTTGGAAATTTTTACCACTCTTATTATCCAGCTCACACATCAGTCTTTGAATGATCCGGCTACATTGGCCTTCATTCGCAAACAGGAGCACGATAAGAAAGTAATAATTAGCCTTACCGGCAGCATAAAAAGCCTTGCCTTATTTGAAGAAGTTGATGTCCCAATTATATGGTCGGAAAAGTCATCGGTCGAATCATCAGTTTTTGCAGCTCAGCTTATCTTTGGAGGAGTTGGTGCCATAGGAAGGCTCAAAGAAGAGGTATCAACTAAGTATAAGCATGGAACCGGTTTTTCTACTAAAGTTGTCCGCTTAAAATATTCCGTTCCTGAAGACGCAGGAATAAACATTGCCGATATGAGAGGCATTGATAAAATAGCCGCAGAAGCTATCCGTAAAAATGCCGCACCAAGTCTGGCAGTAATGGTAATAAAGGATAATAAGGTTATATTTAACAAAGCTTATGGAACACATAGCTATACTGATCCGAATCTATCCAAAATAGGAGATATTTACGATCTTGCATCCCTGACTAAAACTTCTGCTACTACTCTTGCAGTGATGCATCTGTATGAACAGGGGAAGCTAAATTTAGACACCAATGCCGGCGCTTATATCCCGGGAGCACGTAAGACCAATAAAAATCTCATACGTGTGCGTGATTTAATGCTGCATCAGGCGGGTCTGGTTCCCTTTATTCCATTTCATTTAAAACTAATAGCAAGCGATTACCGCAGAGATTCCTCAGCTGCTTTTCCAACAAAAGTTGCTGATAACTATTTTCTTAGGAATGGATATTTTGGGAACGTGATGTGGCCGGCAATGCTGAACTCTCCTCTTGCTAAAAAGGGAGTATATGTTTATAGTGATCTAAGCATGTATTTTATGAAGGAAATTGTTGAAAGACAGTCCGGAAAGCCTTTTGAAAATTTTGTTCAAACTCAATTTTACGAGCCGCTTGGTATGGTAAGTGCAGGATTTAACCCGAGAAAGCGTTTTGGAAAGGAGAAGATTATTCCAACTGAAGAGGACACAAAGTTTCGTAAGACCTTACTTCATGGCTATGTTCACGATCAGGGTGCAGCCATGGTGGGAGGGGTTGCAGGACATGCCGGATTATTTGCGAGCACGAACGACCTTGGCATTCTCTACCAGATGCTCCTAAACCGGGGAAGCTATGGCGGCGTACAGTATTTTAAACCCGAAACCATTGATATGTTTACTGCAAAGCAATCCTCCGTAAGCCGGAGAGGGCTTGGCTTTGACCGTTGGGATCCAAAAAGTAAAAAGGGTTTTCCTTCTAAACTAGCCTCTTCAGAAACATATGGCCACACTGGTTATACCGGAACCTGCGTTTGGGTCGATCCAAAATATAATCTCGTGTACATTTTCCTGTCGAACAGGGTAAATCCAATCGTAACTGATAAATTGTCAAAACTTAATATCCGGGAAAGAATTCAGGACGTGGTCTATAAAGCCATCCGAAAAGGGAAAGGCTAAATGTGGGTGTCTTAATTCCTGGTTCCTGATTCTTGCTTCACCCACACAGTATTCTTACATAATATTAACATTAATATCCTTTTAAACAATTTACTTTGCATCATTGAGATTTCAATCCTGCCACAGCGTAAGTGCCGAGTTTATCTCATTCGAAAAAACAAATAGATAATGAAGATAGGAATCGTATGTTATCCCACCTTTGGAGGTAGCGGGGTTGTCGCCACCGAATTGGGAAAGGCACTGGCAGATAACGGTCATCAGGTACATTTCATTACATACAGGCAACCGGCAAGGCTTGATTTTTTTTCTGCCAATCTTTTCTACCACGAAGTATCTGTATCAAATTATCCATTATTCGATTATCCCCCTTACGAACTCGCTCTTGCTAGCAAGCTTGTGGATGTAGTAAGATTTGAGAAGCTTGATCTTCTGCATGTGCATTATGCTATTCCTCATGCCTCAGCAGCATTTATGGCTAAGCAAATACTTGCAACGTATGGTATACATATCCCCGTTGTGACCACACTGCACGGCACAGATATAACCCTTGTAGGCAAAGATCCTACATACAAACCGGTGGTAACTTTTTCTATAAACCAATCTGATGGCGTTACAGCTGTATCAGAAAACCTTAAAGAGGATACCTACAAGCATTTTGATATTACAAAAGATATAAAAGTTATCCCGAATTTTATTGACATGGGCAGGTTTAGCCTCAAAGCTAAGGATCATTTCAAAATTGCTATTGCGCCAAACAACGAGCGTATTATTATTCATACATCCAATTTTAGAAAAGTAAAAAGAACGCAGGATGTAATACAGATTTTTGAAAGAATTCAGAAGAAGATACCATCGAAACTTTTGATGGTAGGTGATGGCCCAGACAGGGTATACTGCGAACAACTATGCCGGGATCTAGATATTTCAGATAATGTCCGCTTTTTAGGGAAGCAGGATGCTGTAGAAGAGATCTTGTCGGTTTCTGATTTATTCATTATGCCTTCGGAGTCCGAAAGCTTCGGTCTTGCCGCACTGGAAGCTATGGCTTGTAAAGTCCCGGTAATAACCTCTAATGCAGGTGGTTTGCCAGAACTAAATATTAATGGCGTAACCGGTTTCATGGATAATGTTGGAGATATAGAGGCGATGGCTGAGCATTCGATTTTTATATTGGAAAATGATAGTCGCCTGGCTCAGTTTAAAGAGGGAGCTCTTAAGCGTGCCCATGAGTTTGATCTTGGTCTTATATTGCCGGTTTATGAAGAGTATTACAGAGAGGTTATCGAGAATAGCATTGTTAAAAGCTAAGATAAGCAAGGGGCATTAGGAGGTCCCCGCTTTCGCGGGGATGACATTCTCATTTTTTAAATTAGGGGAGGATTGCGGCTGAAGCCGCAATCCTCCCCTAATCCCTCGCACAGCTCTGTCATTCTGGCGAAAGCCAGAACCTCAATTCCCTCAACTAAGCGATATTGTTCTTTCGCGGCAATCCCAAAACTAGAGATGTATTAAAAATACCCTTTCAGAATTTCTGAAAGGGGTCTTAAATAATATTGCTTTATCTTATTGCTGAGGAGCCATTGGTGGCGGCGGCGGCGCGATAACGGAACCTGGTTTTGCTGGAATGATGTTGATCATTTCCAGTTCAAAAACAAGGGGGGTAAAAGGTGGAATTCCTTGATTTCCCTGCTCACCATAAGCTAAATTAGAGGGTAGGACTACAGTTGCCTTGCCACCTTTTGGAAGAAGAAATATTGCTTCCTCAAATCCGGGGATAGAACCCTGCATTCCAACTGGCATTTTTAACGGCTCATAGTTGCGGCTAGGGTTAAAAGTTCCGCTTTTCTTAGCCACGTCCGGAAGACTGCTGTCAAATACTTTACCACTAAGGAATGATCCAGTGTAGTGTACAAGTACCGTATCGCCAGGTCTTGCTTTCGGGCCACTACCTTCTTTAGAAATCACATAGTTTAATCCGGAAGCTGAAACTGTTGGCTTTAAACTTTTAGAAGTGACATAACTTTTAATTTTCGCAGTTTCGCCGGTCTTAGCCAGATCCATTTCTGTTTTTAAGAATGCATCAATCTTGCCGCGGAATAAGCTGTCAGATAATTTACCCTTAGGGATTACTTTATCAATCTTGATAGTGTAGATTAGATACTTTGTTGTGGTATCAGCCGGCTGAGGGCGGCCCATTTTCATCACCATTGAATCGATATTGATCTTAAATGTCGCACTATCTCCTTCGCTTAGAAGTCCAAGAGCTGCGAAAAGATCGCCTTTGAAAACAGACTTTTCCTTTACAAGTAAAGAAGGGCGGTCATAATCATATGAACTGTATAAAACAGAATCACCTTCGGTTTTCTCAATGGCTTTGAATGCTACAAAATCACCTTCCTTGATAGCTTCGCCATCCTTGTCTGAGTGGATCTTATACATCATATCCCCTTCACCCTTTTCGAACTTGTTACATCCGGTAAAAGCAGTTACTGCTATACCTAACACGATTACTAATTTCTTCATTGTCTTTTTATTCTTTATTGATTACTTCTGGTTTAATTAAGCATTTGCTGCTTGTTTATTATTGTATTAATAGAGCTTTATACTCCGGTAATATAGTGTTAAATTTCTCTCTTACAACATCGACGGTGTCGTCGGACGAGCCGCCTGCTGCATTCCGGTGTCCGCCACCGTTAAAATATTTTTTACAGATTTCGTTAGCAGGGAAATCACCAGTTGAACGAAGAGACAGTTTAACCTTATCGGGACGTTCAATTATCATAACTGCAAGGCGAATACCGTTTATTGATAGGGCATAATTGACAATCCCTTCGGTATCGCCTGTTGAGATCTGGTATTTTTCTAGCTCCTTTTTGCTGATCACTATTATGGCCGAGTTAAATTCAGGGAATACTTCCAGTTTATTGAGGAGGCAATGCCCTAAAAAACGAAGCCGGTTCTCGGAAAAGTTATCGTAAACAAGCTGATGAATCTTTGAATTTTCTGCGCCGCATGTGATGAGCTCGGCAACTATCCGATGGACTTCAGCCGTAGTCGTTGGAAAGCGGAATGAACCTGAATCGGTCATGATCCCAGTATACAGACAAGTCGCGACATCTTTGTTTATCACATCTTTCTCATCCATTATATTAACGATGAAATCATAGACCAACTGGGCCGTTGAGCACGCATTTATCGTCCAGTGCCGAAAATCATCAAAGCCTTCCGGCTCAAGATGATGATCGATCATCACTTTTTTTCCTTTGGCGTCACGTACTAAATCTCCAAGATCATTTATCCGCGAAAGCGAATTAAAGTCTAAACAGAAAATAAGTTCTGCCTTTGCTATCAGTTCTTTAGACTCCTCAGGCTTTTCTGTGAAAATGATAACCTCCGGATTATTTGGAAGCCACTGCAGGAATGTAGGGTAATCGGTTGGAGTGATCACGCGTACATAGTGGCCCTTTTGGACAAGATAATTATATAATCCAAGAGATGAACCCATAGCATCGCCGTCGGGCTTGTGATGTGTTGTTATCACAATGTGCTTAGGTTCAACTAATAAATTTTTAAGAGGGGTTAAATCTGACATGTAAATTTAAAGAAATGCAAAGCTATTAAAATTACTGATTAGAAGTAGGTGATTTCTGAAAATCCTTTAGTCTTTGATTTATTAGCCGTACTTTTGCACCAAATTTCAAATACCAACATGGCAACAAACAGAACATTTACTATGATTAAGCCCGATGCTGTAGCCAATGGCCACACCGGAGCTATTTTAGATGATATTATTAAAGGCGGGTTCAAAGTTATCGCTTTAAAGTACACGCGCTTAAGCGGTGATACTGCAGGGGAATTTTATGGCATCCACAAAGAGCGCCCGTTTTATAATGACCTGGTAAGCTTTATGTCTTCAGGACCCATTGTAGCTGCAATTCTTGAAAAAGATAATGCAGTTGACGATTTCCGCAAGCTGATTGGCGCAACTGATCCTTCAAAAGCAGAGCCTGGAACTATCCGTAATAAATACGCAAAGTCAATTGACGCAAATGCAGTTCACGGATCTGATTCTGATGAGAATGCACAGATAGAAGGGAGCTTCTTCTTTACGGCTTTTGAACGTTTCTAAAATTAAATTCAAATCGCCCTGATTGGTTTGGACCATTCCCGGGGCGATTTTTATTTTCGTTTATATGAAGATTTACGAAACTCGCTTCCTGATATTTTTTGTCGTTATGCTGGTCGTGCCAGGGGCAATATCTTACTACGGGGGATGGGATACCAAACTCGATGGACTATTTGTACTGAAGGCGTTTTCGATTGCCTTTTTTATGACAGTGCTGTATTACCTTTTATTGAAGAATGTGTTAGGCCGGAGAGGTTAAGGTCACAAAAAAATTATCTCATCAATAATACTACTCCCGGCCTTCTCATTCATCTTTTCGATAATATTTGAGCGCATCATCATCAGATCATTTTTGATTACTGCCGATTCAAGACGGATAAAAAGTTTTCTGTCGCGTATAAAAATATCTTTTGTACGATTTGCCACTGCATTACCCATCATTTCCGGCCATGATACGATCAGCGACGTTTCATCCAACTTCCGCTTCAGCTTATATACTTGGAGCATCTGCTCAATGGCTTCTTTTAGGGGTTTATCGTTTGTGCGGCCCATTTACGTGATAGGTGAAACTTTTCCTTTATCCACTTCAAATATACTCACTTCAACTCCCAGCTCATTAAAGATATTCTCCACCCTTTCCCGGCTTGTGTCGGTTATGAAAATCTGCCCAAAATCCTTATCAGATACCATCTGCATTAGTTTAGTTGTGCGTTTGCTATCGAGTTTATCAAAGATGTCATCTAGCAGAAGCAGCGGTTCAAATCCTTTTTGCTGGTGAAGAAACGAATATTGAGCTAATTTAAGTGCAATTAAAAATGACTTCTGTTGACCTTGTGACCCAAATTTCTTAAGCGGCATCCCATGAATAGCAAAGCTGAGCTCGTCTTTATGGATACCGGCTGTCGTCCGCTCGAGAATGCGGTCGCGTTCCAGGTTTCTTTTTAATAAAGCAGCGAAATCAGTTTGTATTAGCGGTGATTCGTAAATAAGCTCCACTTCTTCTGCATCCTCACTAATAAAACGATAGCGTGTATTGAATATTTTCTGAAACTCAAGCATAAAAGTCTTGCGTTTGTCAAATATCCATGTTCCTGAAGTTATTAATTGCTGATCATAAATCTCCATCAACAATGGATCATACTTTCCGGAAACAGCGATTTGTCTTAAAAGCGCATTCCTGTTTAACAGAGTCTTGTTGTAAATGATCAATTCGTCCAGGTATGAGCTATCCGTTTGAGAGATCACATTGTCAATAAATTTTCTTCTTTCTTCGCTGCCGTCGATGATAAGGCTAATGTCGTTTGGAGAGATCATAACCAGTGGAAAAGACCCAATATGATCTGCAAGCCGCTGATACTCTTTTTTATTGCGCTTGAAAACCTTCTTTTGTGTCTTTTTCAGGCCGCAGTAGATAGTTTCATCTTTCTTATCTTTTCTAAAGCCCCCCTGAATTATAAAGAGATCTTCACCCTGTTTAATCTGCTGACTATCAATGGGATTGAAATAGCTTTTACAAAGGGATAGGTAGTGTATAGCGTCTAAGATGTTCGTTTTTCCAGCGCCGTTATTTCCAGTAAAGGCATTGACTGTTTGAGAAAAGCTCAATTCAGCTTCAGAATAATTCTTGAAATTAATTACAGATAGTTTTTGGAGCCACATATATTCGCAAACTGAAGGCGATTTTACAAAAATAGTCTTTTCAGAGTCTTTTAGCCCTCGCAGCAAAAAAAATCGAATCTCCCTGATTTAAAAGTTGATAGTTAATGTGAAAAATGTATTTTTGCGGATAATTCGTTTCGGTGAGGCGGATTTTTATTTTTAAAAACAAATGTCAAAAACTCAAAACGAAAATTTACCCGATGCTGAAAATCCGCTTGGAGATACCGGTAAATTTGTTCAGGAAAATTCAAAAAGCTTAGCTGTAATTGGAATAGCCATAGTTGCTCTGATATTATTGTATGTCGGATATCAAAAATTTTACCTTGCACCAAGAGCCGAAAAAGCTGCAAATGAGATGTTTAAAGCAGAAGAGTATGCGGCTATAGATTCATTAAATGACAGAGCAATTTCCGGCGACGGCTCGTATCCAGGGTTTGAGAAAATTGCTGAGGAGTATTCTAACACAAAATCAGCAAATATTGCTAATGCCTATCTTGGAGGTTTATACCTCAAAAAAGGTGAGTTTCAAAAAGCGGTTGACGCCTTAGGTAAATATAGCAGCACCGGCAGTCCGGTTGTTGATCCCCTTGTTTTGGGGATGCTTGGAGATGCATACAGCGAACTTAAGGATTACAGCAAAGCGGTAACATACTACAAGAAAGCGGCTGATAAAAGTAAAAATGCTTTCACGAGCCCCATGTTTCTTAAAAAATTAGGACTTGTCTACGAAGAGCAAAAAGAATTTAGCTCAGCGGCAGATGTCTTTAACAAGATCAAAACTGATTTTCCGGAAAGTTTCGAAGCTTCTACGATTGAGACATACATAGCCCGTGCTGAAACACAGGTAAAGTAATTTATATTATCATTTAAATGGTTGTCAGTTCCGCTGACAACCATTTGTTATTTTCAGGCTATGTCTACACATTTAAAAGGGCTTTCCGATTTCTCTCATATTGAGATCCCATCTGCAGAAAAGTTCAAGTTCGGGATAGTTGTTTCTCAATGGAATGCGGAAGTAACCGGAGCATTATATAACGGGGCGCATTCCACCCTGATAAAAAATGGTGCTTTACCTGAGAATATTATTGTAATACAGGTTCCCGGGAGTTTTGAATTAACATCCGGAGCAGATATTTTGCTTTCTGCTAAAAAGGTTGATGCCGTGATTTGTCTGGGATGTGTGATCCAGGGTGAAACTCGTCACTTTGATTTTATTTGTAATGCTGTTGCAAATGGTGTTACCAATGTGTCTGTTAAACATAATAAGCCTGTAATTTTTGGTGTTCTTACAACCGATAATTCGCAGCAAGCAAAGGATAGGGCAGGTGGTAAGCATGGTAATAAAGGCGAAGAGGCTGCAGTGACGGCGATTATCATGGCCACATTACAGGCAGCGCTCGTCTAATAATATATATTTATAACTATTTGAATTCGTTTACGTATATTCATAAAAACCGTACACAGAATAATGAAGAAAATAATTGTCGGCATTCTCGCTCTATTTATAGTTACCACCATGTTACAGGCATGTTCATCTAAGCTTTGCCCTGCTTACGGTACCTATCCAAAATCAAGGCGCTAACCAAAAAAGTATATTCATCTTTTCTTTATTTGACATCCGCATTATATCATTCTGATAGGTGGAGTGTAAATTTGTATTGTGAAATAAGACCTATTTCAGGATAATCATATCTATTAGAAAAATGAATTGGATTCAATTAACAAGCCTTGAACAGTTACAGGAAATAAAGGCCGCGACAGGTTTTTCAGCAATATTCAAACATAGCACGCGCTGTTCGATCAGCATGATGGCCCGTAAAAGATTCGAAATTGACTGGACTGCAATTCCTGACGGAACTCCTCTTTATTTCCTCGACCTCATCGCCCACAGGGAGGTCTCCAACAAAATAGCTGAAATTTTTCAGATACATCACGAATCACCGCAGCTGCTGCTCATAAAAGACGGAGAATGTGTGTACGAAACTTCGCACGGAGAAATTTCTGCGGAGGAGATGGCAGAGCAGATTGGTGTATAGTTGCCTGCCTGCCGGTAGGCAGGTTGGTTGTTAGTTGTTAGGCTAAGCGTCTAGTCCACCCAGTCCAACAACTAACAACCAACAACCCCGCTTCTCTCAATAATTAAACGTGACATTTTGCACCAAATCCGGATGCAAACTCTTCGCTACCGGGCAAGTAAGTGCTGATCTTTCAAGAATTGTCTTTTCTTTAGCAGAATAATCCCCTTTTGGGAAGTTCAGAACTACCTGAATCTCGCTGACCCTGCGGGGATCGGAAGCCATCACTTTCGTAAGTGAACATGTTGTTCCATCTATACTAATTCCATGTTCCCTTGCTGCAATTCCCATGATTGTGATCATGCAACTTCCCAGTGACGCTGTCAGGAGATCTGTTGGGGAGAAGGATTCTGCTTTTCCATGATTATCAAGGGGAGCATCTGTAATTGTTTTATTTCCTGAGAAAATGTGAGTCGCCTCTGTTCTAAGTTCGCCGAGGTAGATTGTTTCTATTGTTGCCATTGGGAGTCGTTTTTTATGAAGTCAAATTTATATAAAAACGAGTTATGGTTTGAAAATATTAAGCTGGATGTTATACCTGTGTGCGGATAGGGTACTGCTCACTTACAGAGTGTTTGAAACTTATGACTTAAAACTTACAACTTAATACGTAGAATGTATCACGTAAAACGTACAACTTTCCTTACTTTTATGCCATGATCGATCTCCCGGTTATTCCAGCCAGTCAGATTCAGCGTAAACCAAACTGGCTTCGTGTTAAGCTTCCGGTAGGAAAAGAATATGCACATGTAAGAAGCTTGGTTGATACCCATAAGTTACATACCATTTGCGAAAGCGGAAATTGTCCGAATATGGGAGAGTGTTGGGGAGCCGGCACAGCGACTTTTATGATACTTGGCAATATCTGTACCCGTTCCTGTTCTTTTTGTGCAGTGGCTACTGGTAGGCCTTTGGCAGTGGATCTGGAAGAGCCTGATCGTGTGGCCAATTCTGTCAAGCTGATGCAGGTTAAACATTGCGTGATTACTTCTGTAGATCGGGACGACCTGAAGGACGGCGGCTCGACCATTTGGGCCCAAACAATAAATGCAATTCGTCGTGAAAGTCCGGAAACTACTTTAGAGACTCTTCTGCCAGATTTCCGTGGTATATGGGATAATCTTGAGCGTGTACTTGCCGTGCGCCCTGAAGTTGTATCACATAACCTTGAAACCGTACGACGCCTGACTAAAGAAGTTCGTATACAGGCGAAATATGACCGGAGCCTGGAATGCTTGAGACTCATCAACCGGACGGGATTGAGAACCAAATCCGGCATTATGCTAGGTTTGGGTGAAACTCAAGCAGATGTAATTGAAGCGATGACTGATCTGCTTGAAGCTGGAGTTCATATTCTAACTTTAGGGCAATATTTGCAGCCTACCCGGAACCACCATCCGGTAATTGACTGGATCACACCAGAGCAATTTGATATATACAAAGCTCTTGGCCTCGAAATGGGATTCAGATATGTAGAAAGCGGGCCGCTGGTGCGTTCTTCTTACCATGCGGAGAAACATCTGTTTTAAATCATTTACCAATACGAGCCGATAGCTATCGGCTTACGAATTGCAAGTCGGGGGACCAAACCCTGTGTCTTTGGGAGCGCAGCGTGACAAACGAATTACGATTTTACCAAGCTGCACCTTCCTTCTTGACTGCAGAGTATTGTGATCGCGATTATCCGCCATGCTGTTCCCCGCCGGCGGAGGCAGGGGGTGAATCGGTCGCAAATTGTGAACTATATTTACTTATAACAAACGGCAAGCATTCCACTAATTTTCCCGGTGGAATACTATTCATCCCCTCATTCTTCAATTCATCTCCAGCCTTTCCATGTATGAAGCACGCAATCATTGCTGCCTCTTCAGCCGGATAACCCTGAGCAAGAAAACTTACAATTATACCAGTTAGCACATCACCCATGCCGCCTACAGCCATAGCTGGGTTACCCGTGGGATTGATCAGCACATTTCCATTTGGCAGCACAATAAACGAGTATTGATTTTTCAAGAGAATTACAATGTTAAATTCTATGGCTCTCTGACGGGCTGTATCAACTCTTTCCCACCATGAATGATGTTCTCCAAACATTCGGTCAAATTCTTTCATGTGCGGTGTAAGGATACTCATAGCTGGGAGGTGCTTAAAAAGTTCCGGCTTCATAGCAAGAATATTTAAAGCATCTGCATCAAGAACGACCGGTTTGTTGTGATCGCTCAAAATGCTCCGAACTATTAGCAGAGCCTCGTCATTAGTCCCCAGTCCCGGTCCTATAGCGATTGATGAAAACTCCCGTGACATACTAATTGGTATGAAATTATTTCTTGCTATTGCCATGATCTCTGGCGAACGAATGTTTAGTGCAGTAAATCCGCTCTCCGGTATACACGCAGTTGTGAGGCCCGCGCCTGAATGTAAACAGGCATCGGCGCAAAGCAAAGCTGCACCCATTGTTTCCTGGCTTCCGCCGATAATGAGGGCATGGCCATATGTACCTTTGTGACTAAATGATTTTCTTGCTTTTAAAAGGTACTCAATATCCTCTTCGCTCACCAGCTTCCAATGGCTTGGAAGTGACTGAATATAGTCTTCATCAAGCCCGATCGTTACTACTTTAAATCTTTCAATGACTCTTCCGGATTCGGGAAAAAAGAAATTGATGTTGGGGCGCTGGAACGAAATAACGAGTCTGGCTTTTATAATTGTCGCAGAAGTTTTAATACTGCCTTCAGACGGAAAACCACTCGGAACATCAATTGATATTACCTTTTTATGTAGGCTGTTAATATGGTTGATCAGTTTTTTTAATTTACCTTCAACGGGCTTGTTCAATCCTGAGCCAAGTAAGGCATCTATTAGTACTTCAGAAGTTGCTTCGGGCAGCAGTGCGATTTCAGAAAACTCTGTTATTTGAATTTCAGTGTGTTTTAAGCGTTCAAGATTTGCAGTGAAATCCTGTGTTATCTTATCTGAAAATCTACCGATTATTACATGGACATTCTTATAACCATTTCTAAAAAGAAGTCGCGCAACAGCTAATCCATCGCCTCCATTATTACCAGTTCCGCAATAGATACTGATTGGTATGCTGTTATCAGGTACTTCATTCTCGAATGCTTTGATGAATGCATTTGATGCCGCCTCCATGAGATCGAGAGAGCTTATGGGTTTGGTTGAGATGGTGTGTGCATCTGCGTCACGGATTTGTTGGGAAGTGAGAAGGTTCTGCATAAGACTAAATTTAAGGGGCTTGCCTTCGGCAAGGTTTTTTTACCGCAGAGGTCGCAGAGTTTCACGCGGAGTACGCAGAGGCTGGGCGGATACTTTGAAATATCTACGGATAAATAAATCTAATAATCTTTATTAGCTCTACGAAAAAAACTCTGCGTCCTCTGCGAAAAAACTCTGCGCACTCTGCGTTTAAATCGTCGCTTGCTAAATGTTACTTCTCCCCCATTTCAATTCCAAGATATTTCCCCGTATGACTTTTCTTCACCTTTACTAAATCTTCCGGTAATCCTTCAAAGAGAATTTCACCACCTCCAGAACCACCTTCCGGGCCAAGATCAATTACCCAGTCGGCAACCTTAATTACATCAAGATTATGTTCAATGACAAGAATGGTATTTCCATGGTCAACAAGTCTGTTCAGGACACTCAGTAACACACTTATATCTTCAAAATGAAGGCCAGTAGTCGGTTCATCTAATATGTAGAATGTATTGCCGGTATCTTTCTTGGAAAGTTCAGTTGCAAGCTTTACCCGTTGAGCTTCACCGCCCGACAGAGTTGTGGATGACTGTCCGAGCCGGATATACCCCAGTCCAACTTCGGCCAGAGTTTTGATTTTACGGTAAATTGAAGGAATTGGTTCAAAGAATGCAACAGCATCTTCAATACTCATATCCAGCACATCGCTGATTGACTTTCCACGATAGCGAACCTCTAGTGTTTCGCGATTGTATCGTTTGCCGGCGCATTCTTCACAAGGCACCTGAACATCGGGCAGGAAGTTCATTTCTATTAATTTCATACCTGCACCCTGGCAAGTCTCACAACGGCCTCCCTTGACGTTAAATGAGAAGCGACCTGGCTTATATCCCCTTATCTTTGCCTCGGGTAGCATAACATATAGATTCCTGATATCTGAAAATACACCTGTATAGGTAGATGGATTTGAACGCGGCGTTCTTCCAATCGGTGTTTGATCGATCTCTATTACTTTATCTATATGTTCAAGTCCCTCAATCTTTTTAAACGGCATCGGTTTTTTCTTCGCCCTGAAGAAATGATGGTTAAGGATTGGGTATAATGTTTCACCAATTAGAGTTGATTTCCCGCTTCCTGAAACTCCACTAACACATATTAGTTTCCCCAATGGAAACTCCACTGAAACATTTTTCAGGTTGTTGCCGCTTACATTTTTAAGGATCAGCGATTTTCCATTCCCCTTTCTTCTTTCCTTCGGAATTGCAATCTCTCTTTTCCCGCTTATATAATCATTTGTGAGAGTATTAACTTTTGAGAACTGTTTCGGAGTACCTTCGCCTACAACTTCACCGCCGTGTTCGCCCGCTGCCGGGCCCATATCGATAACGTGATCAGCTTCCATGATCATCTCTTTATCATGTTCGACAACCAGGACAGTATTTCCTATATCCCGTAAATTCTTTAAGGCAGATATCAATCTGGCATTGTCACGCTGGTGCAGGCCAATACTTGGCTCATCGAGAATATAAAGCACGTTTACCAACTGCGATCCAATTTGAGTAGCAAGTCTGATGCGCTGTGCTTCACCGCCTGATAAGGTTTTTGCTGTGCGGTCTAAAGTCAGATAATTTAATCCAACATCCAGAAGGAAGCCAATACGCGAGCGAATCTCTTTAAGGATTTCTTTAGCAATAGTATTCTGCCGCTCAGTTAACCTTGACTCTAAATGCTCAAACCAGTGATACAGATTCGCAATATCCATACATGCCAGTTCATAAATATTCTTCTGGTCGACTTTAATATGAAGTGATTCTTTTTTTAGTCTGGCACCCCCGCACTCAGGGCATTTCTTCAGGGCGCGATAGTTTTCAAGATCCTCACCAACATCATCACCGCGACGTTCAGTCTGCTCTTCAAGCATTTTAATTATTCCATCAAATGAGATCTGGTAGTTTTGAACGTTCCATTTATTGTATTCAACCGGTACGGTTACGATTTCCTGTGAACCGTTGAGGATAATCTCGATCATGTCCTCAGGGATTTTCTCTAAAGGCGTAGACAGGGAGAAATTGTATTTTTTAGCAAGTGCTTTTAAAATCTGGAAGACCCAGGTTTCACGGTATTCGCCTAAAGGTGCAAGGCCGCCCAGCATGATGCTAAGCTTAGGATTGGGAATAACTGAATTACGGTCTACTTCGAAAATATAGCCTAATCCGCTGCAGCGTGCACAGGCCCCATATGGCGAGTTAAAAGAAAATGTATTCGGCTGAGGCTCGTCATAGGAAATACCCGAGATAGGATCCATCAAATACTTGCTGTAAAAGTATTCATTATTCTCCTTATCGCTGATCTTGATAATGCCTTTGGAAACCTTTAATGCCGACTGAATGGAGTCGTACAAACGTTTCTTGTCATTAGGATTAACCAATAGCCGGTCGATAACCATTTCGATATCATGAATCTTATATCGGTCAAGCTGCATCTTGGGGGTTATATCCAGAATTTCTCCGTCCACACGTACTTTAAGATATCCCTGCTTACGGATTTGCTCAAATAATTCCCTGTAATGTCCTTTACGCCCTTTAACAACCGGTGCAAGTATATTTATGGCTTGGTCGTCGAATTTTTCCTGAACACTTTTCAGGATTTGATCCTCCGTCATCCGCTCCATTTTTTCACCGCTTATATACGAATACGCTTCGCCTGTACGAGCAAAAAGCAATCGCATGAAGTCATATATTTCAGTTATAGTACCTACGGTTGAGCGTGGATTTTTGCTGGTTGTTTTTTGTTCGATGGCAATTACCGGGCTCAATCCAGAAATCTTGTCCACGTCAGGCCGCTCCATCCCGCCAAGAAACTGGCGCGAATAAGCACTAAAAGTTTCCATGTAACGACGCTGTCCTTCAGCATAAATTGTGTCGAAAGCCAGAGAAGATTTTCCGCTGCCGCTTAGTCCGGTTATGACAACCAGTTTATTGCGCGGAAATGAAACATCGATGTTTTTTAAATTATGAACCCTGGCACCAAAAACTTCAACTTCACTTTGCTCTCCAAGGTCGGGATTAGATTTATTCATATATAGAATACTCGCTCAAAAATTTATGCAAAGATGCGATTTTTTCTTCCATCGTTTATTTACTGGGGGTCAGAAAAACTTGCGGATCGGAAGGATATATTCAGTTGAAAAACTGGATTAAACAGAAAAGGACCTGATTGCTCCGGTCCTTTCTTTTAAATCTATAAATGGTTAATTTATGAGCAATTCGTTAGTTCCGGGCGCATTCCCTTTAGCTACAGGATAGGGAAAAGCGGGCTGCTTCTTTGTGTCAGCCTTGGCAAGTAATCTGCTCGCCTTGTTGGTATAGCCGTAACGTGTGGGATTCTCAATAATTTCTTTCATGGAAATAAGCTTATATACATAGGAAGCTGTCTCCCGGTTGAGTTTCATTTTGAAATAGTTGTCCTGCTTCTGTCTGTTGATCTGACGTTTCAGGCTTCCTTCGCCGATGTTATAGGCAGCTGCTGCCAGCGTCCAGCTGTCGAATTCACGATATAAGGCCTTTATGTATTTTGCAGCCGCAACTGTGGATTTCCGCATGTTATTTCGGTCATCAATGTCTTCGTTCACTTGTAGTCCGAAATCGCGAGCCGTCTGAGGCATAAATTGCCAGAAGCCAGCTGCCCCTTTCGGCGATATCCCAGCCTTCAAACCACTCTCGACAAGAGGCATATATTTAAAATCTTCAGGGATGCCATACTTAGCTAATATTGGTTCGATAATAGGAAACCATTTTGAAGCATGGCCATGTAGTCTTGCAGTCTGAAGTTTGCTATGTGAATGTGCCTTCAGCGACTTCTTCATTTTCGACGTTATACGCGAATCTCCCAAGGGGATATTTTCGTCAGCGAAGCTTAGGGAATTGTAATAATTGTCAACGGCAATATTAACTTTTTTCGGGTTTTCGCGAATATGAATGAGTGTTTTAAGTGAAGACGGAGCACTGTAATTAAACATCTTGGCGGTGAGAAATATACTTAACATTACTGCACACATTATCAAGTGTTTCCTGATCATTTTTACCTCTCTTTTTAGTTTCAAATATGATAATTTTCGACAAAGATATAAAATATATATCTAATTATCAAATAGTTATAATTTCACCCTTGTTAAAGACGTCTTTTGAGTTTAGTTTTCTGAGTTTATTGGCAGGGGTATTATTTGCGGCCTAAACACGCTAATTTCCTTATTTTTGACTATATTTGTCGTCCTCTTTTAAGAGCTAAAAAGTCAATCATGCCATTTAAAAACAAAAGGAACAGTCGCGACGACAAATCCGAAAAATCTGCCAGGTCGTTTAAATCTGCCCCAGGTTCTGCTTCAAAAAGTAACTCTTTCAAATCAGACAGAACCGAAGGTAGTAACAGCACCAAGAAGAAATTGTTTGGGGATGATCCTGAAAAGCCGTTCAAAGGCGGATTTAAGAAATCGGACGATAAATCAGGGTCAGGCTTTTCATCAGATAGAAGGAGCCCGAAAAGCTTCAGCAAATCAGCTGGAAATACAGACCGCCCTGAGAGAAAGCCTTATTCCGAGCGCGCTCAGGGAGACAAAAAGCCATTTTCAGACCGTAAGGAAGGTGAACGCAGGCCATACGGCGATAGGCCATCTGGCGATAGATCATTTGGTGATAGAAAACCATCAGGCGACAGATCGTTTAGCGATAGGAAAGCATTCGGCGATAGATCTCAAAGCGAAAGAAAATCATTTTCAGATAGAAATGAATCTTCAGGAAGAACATCAGCTGGTCGCGACAGTAAATTTGGCGACAAGAACGCACCTGCTAAAAGATTTAATGATAAACCATTCAGATCCCGCTCAACAGAGCCTTCTACTCCTGTTGAACGCCCTAAATACAGGAGCGACGACAAAAAATGGAGCTCGGAAGAACGCTTCGTTAATAAAAGAAGTAAGAAACCTCTCGTAGAAAAAGAAGACGGGTTGATCCGCCTGAACAGGTTCATTGCAAATGCAGGTATCTGTTCCCGCCGAAAGGCCGATGAATTGATTGCTGCAGGTGTGGTTTCAGTAAATGGTGAACCAGTAACTGAGCTTGGATTTAAAGTAGATCCCGCGAAAGATCTTATTCGTTATAACGGAGAAAGCCTCAAACGTGAAAAGATGGTTTATGTTTTGCTCAATAAGCCAAAGGATTATATAACCACGACCGATGATCCGCAGGAGCGTAAAACGGTGATGGGCTTAGTAGAGAAAGCATCAAAAGAACGTATTTATCCCGTAGGGCGCCTCGACCGTAACACGACCGGGCTCTTGTTAATGACTAACGATGGCGACCTTGCAGATAAGCTATCTCACCCAAAAAATAATATCACGAAGCTTTATAATGTTGAGCTGAACAAAAGTCTTTCGCAAGGAGATTTAAATAAAATCTCTTTTGGAATTGAACTTGAGGATGGATTAATCAAGCCAGACCAGGTTAGTTATGTTGCAGGCGGGAGTAAAAAGGAAGTAGGGATACAAATCCATAGCGGTAAGAATCGGGTTGTTCGCCGGATTTTCGAAAGTCTTGGTTATGAAGTTGTAAAGCTCGACCGTGTAGTATATTCTAACCTCACAAAAAAGGACCTTCCGCGCGGTCGATGGAGGTACCTGGAAGATAAAGAGATAATTCAGTTGAAACACCTGATAAAGTAAGTCTAGAATCAGGAACCAAGAACCCATTATACTGCTACCCAATAATATTCACATTTCATCGGAAATTTAACTTTGAATAAGCATCTGTCTTGATTCTTGGTTCCTGGGTTAAATTCATCCCTTTTTTATTATTTTGCCACATGATCTTGACCGATACCCACACCCATTTATATTACGAAGCCGATCCGGAAAAGCTTGCACAACTAATGCAGCGATGTTTTGACAATAATATTAAAAGACTATTTCTTCCGAATGTAGATTCCTCATCAATCCCACAAATAGTTAACTTAGCCAGGCTTTATCCGGAAAACTGTTTTCCAATGCTTGGACTACATCCCTGCGACGTGAAGGTGAATTATCAGGATGAATTGATCCTTATCCGCCAGGAAAAAGACAAAGCCAGAATTTACGCTATAGGCGAGATTGGTATTGATCTTCATTGGGACAAAACAACACTGGCTTTGCAGCAAGACGCTTTCAGACAGCAGATCGGTTGGGCAATAGAATTAGATCTTCCAATCGTGATTCATTGCCGGGAAGCATTTGAAGAGATTTTCGAAATCCTTACAGAGTTTAGGAGTGATAAATTGAGAGGTATATTTCATTGCTTTACCGGTACTGCCGAACAGGCGGCCAGAGTAATTGAGATAGATTTTTATCTGGGCATAGGCGGGGTTCTGACCTATAAGAATTCAGGTCTTGATCAATCTATTGCAGAGGTAAGTCTTGATCATATTGTTCTGGAGACCGATTCACCTTACCTGACGCCGGCTCCGTTTCGCGGCAAGCCGAATGAAAGCAGTTATTTAATTTACATTGCCCAAAAGCTCGCTGATCTCAAGCAGGTATCCATTGAAGAAGTGGCCCGTATCACCACCCTAAATTCAAAAACAATTTTCGGCATTTAGTAAGACGCTGGTTTCCACTTTCGCCTCTCACCTTTCAATTATCTATATTTACATTCCCCAACCAATTATTCGAATGACTAATGTATTGATAATTTACACCGGTGGAACTATCGGTATGGTCACCGACCCAAAAACCGGTGTGCTTGTTCCTTTCGACTTCGATCAGATAACCGATAATGTACCGGAACTTAAAAGGCTCGACTATAACTTCAAAGTTTATTCCTTTGACCCACTCATAGATTCATCAAATATGAGCCCGGAGATCTATATGGCACTGGTTTCCTTAATCCAAAAAAATTATGAGAAGTATGATGGATTCGTGATACTTCATGGCTCTGATACTATGTCATTTACTGCATCGGCATTAAGTTTTATGATTGAAAACCTCGACAAGCCCATCATTTTAACCGGCTCTCAACTTCCGGTTAACGGGATCAGGACAGATGCCAAAGAAAACCTGATTACGGCCCTGGAAATTGCGGCTGCCAAAAAGAAAGGTAAAGCGGTCGTGCCGGAGGTTTGCATCTATTTTGACTACCAATTATTTCGAGGTAACCGCTCGTTTAAATATAATTCAGATAAATTTGAGGCTTTTAGGTCTCCTAATTTTCCAGTACTTGCAGAAGCTGGTGTTTACCTTCAGTTTAACAAGAACGACATTTTGAAGCCAGGAAATGTTCCCGTGAAATTCCATAAAAAGCTGGATAGTGAAATTGGTGTGCTGAAACTCTATCCGGGAATTAGCCCTCATATTGTGAAGGCTGCCTTATTTTCGGACTGTAAAGCCATAATCATGGAAACTTTTGGTTCGGGGAACACATCAACAGCAAAGTGGTTTCTTGACCTGATTAGAATTGCAATTAGCGAGGGTAAACTAATCCTGAATATTTCTCAATGCAAAGTAGGTAGTGTGGAGCTTGGCCGTTATGAAACCAGCCGGCAACTTAAGGAGATGGGAGTGGTTAGTGGTTATGATATGACGTTTGAAGCCGCAGTCACCAAGTTGATGTTCCTTTTCGGAAATATTAAAAACAAAAAAAAGATCGCAGAATTACTGGAAACGAATTTAAGGGGGGAGATGACACTTGGTTAGTATCAAGTATCAGGTATCAGGTATCAGGTATCAAGTATTAAGTAAGAGAGCAAAGAACAAGGAGCAAAGACAGGGATTGCTGCTTCATATCGCAAGCGTCTTTTTAGTATTTTATCGGGATATGTAAAATAAACGGGTCTGTAGAAGCTTATTAAGTTCGTGCGCTTTCCCAAATTCTTTCCCCCGGATTTTTGCTCCTTGCTCTTTTTTTCTTTTTTTTTTATTAGGTTTAACTAACCAATCCATCTCAGATGCAAACTCCAGATTACATTGTATTTTTTATTTACTTCATTATTGTAAGTGCCTACGGTCTGTACGTTTACAATCGCAAAAAGCATGAGGATTCGAAAGATTATTTCCTGGCCAAAGATTCTCTGACCTGGTGGGCAATCGGAGCATCTCTAATCGCGTCAAATATATCGGCGGAACAGTTCATCGGAATGAGCGGGTCGGGTTTCAATATGGGTCTTGCCATAGCTGCATATGAGTGGCTTGCTGCGGCAACCCTGATAATTGTCGCCGTCTTTTTTATCCCAATTTATTTAAAGAATAAGATCTACACCATGCCTCAGTTTCTTCAAACGAGGTATAACGATACAGTAGCAATGATCATGGCCGTTTTTTGGCTTTTGCTTTACGTTGTTGTGAACCTGACATCGATTCTATTTCTGGGTGCGCTGGCTATAAGCAGTATTTCCGGCCTCGACCTGGGCTTTTGCATGGTCGCGCTCGCGGTATTTGCTGTCGTTATTACCCTTGGGGGGATGAATGTAATCGGTTATACCGACGTTATACAGGTGGTATTTTTAATACTTGGCGGATTAGTGACAACCTATCTGGCGTTGGATCTTGTAGCCCAGCATTATGGTTCTGCTGGTCCTCTCAATGGCTTCAGACTATTGACGGAGAACTCTGCTGACCATTTTAAAATGATCTTTAAAAAGGATGATCCCTATTTTATTGATCTTCCCGGTCTGACCGTTCTTGTAGGAGGTATGTGGATTGTGAACCTGAATTATTGGGGATGTAACCAATACATCACGCAGCGTGCCCTTGGAGCAGATCTGCAAACAGCCAGAAGCGGGCTCCTATTTGCTGCATTTCTTAAATTGCTGATGCCGGTTATAGTGGTTTTGCCAGGTATCGCAGCATTTGTCCTTTATAAAGAGGGGGTATTCCAATCCGAAATGATGCTCAATGGGGAAGTGGTAGCCGACCGAGCCTATCCGGTATTGCTTAATTTGCTCCCGGTAGGTTTGAAGGGTTTGTCATTTGCCGCGCTTACTGCAGCAGTAGTTGCATCCCTTGCGGGGAAGGCCAATAGTATCGCCACCATTTTTACCCTTGATATTTATAAAAAGAAATTGAACCCTGCTGCAGATGAGAAAAAACAAGTGCAGGTTGGCAGATGGGTTATTATTATTTCAATGTTACTCGCGGTAGCAATTGCACCCTATTTGGGAATTGATAAAAAAGGGGGTTTTCAATTCATACAGGAGTATACCGGATTTGTGTCACCCGGTATTTTTGCGACGTTTATCCTGGGCTTCTTTTGGAAAAAAACGACATCAAATGCTGCTTTATTCGCTATTATAGGCGGATTCATCCTCTCCTGCCTTTTCAAAGCTTCACCAAATTATATTAATCTGGAGTTCCTGCATTCATCCGGTTTCGCAGTGCTTAACGCGGACGGTGTTTATGAAATACCGTTCATAGACCGTATGGGATTTGTATTCCTGATCTGTGTAATTGCAATGTATTTTATTAGCATGTATGACAACCGCAATGGCGTTAAACCGAATGGTCTCGAAGTAGATAAGAGCATGTTTAAAACCTCACCGGCCTTTACTGTCGGAGCACTTATCGTGTTTGGAATAATTGTAGCATTGTACAGTATTTATTGGTAGATCCTGGAATCTCTGATTGTTATGATGAATATGAACTTCCATTAATTTTGTGCTTGGTTTCTAAATTTTGACACGATGAAAAAAAACAACCGGGTACTGCTATCGGGATTATTGTTAGGTGCTATGCTGATATACGCCTGCACAACAGCCCAAAAATCGCTCTACCTTAATTCCAATCCTGCGCGGCTCTTTAACCCTAACCCATCTCCGGAATACTTGTCACCTGAAGAAAGTATGAAAAGGTTTAATCTGCCTAAAGGCTATCACCTGGAACTGGTGGCTAATGAGCCTATGGTTAAGGAACCGGTTGCAATTACCTGGGATGGCAATGCGCGAATGTATGTGGCAGAAATGCTTACTTACATGCAGGATGCGGATGCAATAGGTGAACGTCTACCTACAAGCCGGATTGTGATGCTTGAAGATACCAATAATGATGGCAGAATGGATAAGCGATCAGTTTTTATTGATAACCTGATGCTCCCCAGGATGATGCTCTCGGTGAATAATGAGCTTTTGGTTAATGAAACCAATACCATAACTGTGGCCGCGTATCGTGACACTAATGGCGACGGCAAAGCTGATCAAAAGCGAATAGTTTATGAGAATTTAAAGTATTCTGCTAACGATGCGAATATGGAGCATCAGCGCAGCGGCCTGGACTGGAATCTGGATAATTGGATATATATGACTTATGAGCCAATACGATTCAGGTTTACGGATGGTATTTTAAAGGCTGATACTATGATTAACGGTGCTGGCGGTCAGTGGGGACTTACACATGACAACTATGGCCGGCTGTTCTACTCTTCAGCAGGGGGCGAAGTGCCGATACAGCGGTTCCAGATCAACCCAAATTATGGATCTCTTGATTTTAAAGATCAATATGATCCGGAGTTTGTTGGTGTGTGGCCCGTCATTTCCACTCCCGATGTGCAGGGAGGATTGCCAAGATTACGCCCCGATAGTACGCTTAATCATTTCACCGCATCATGCGGACAGTCTATTTTTCGTGGGAATGCCCTTCCAGCAGATCTGATTGGTGATTATCTCGTATGCGATCCTGTCGGACGTATTATCCGAAGGGCTAAGCTCAGCAATGTGAAAGGTAAAACTGTTACTAAGAACGCCTATCACCAGCAGGAATTTATCGCATCAACTGACATGAATTTTCGCCCTGTAAACACGTATACCGGACCTGACGGAAATCTTTACATAGTAGATATGCATAGGGGCATTATTCAGCAAGGTAATTGGACCAAACCCGGCTCTTTTCTTAGAAAAGTTATCGACCGGATGGGTTTGGCCAAAAATATTGGTCATGGTCGGATATATCGTCTGGTTCATGATGGCTATAAATCTGCACCCAAGCCCCGGATGCTCGATGAGACTCCTTCCCGATTAGTCCGACATCTTGATCATCCCAACGGTTGGTGGCGTGACAATGCGCAGAAACAAATCATTGTTCTCGGCGACAAATCTGTGGTGCCTGTGCTTAAGCAAATTGTTATGGGCAATCGTGCGGGCTTGTCTGCAAAGCCATCACATCTCGCCAGAATTCATGCCCTTTGGACTCTCGAAGGCTTAAATTCGATCGATAGAGACCTATTACTTACAGCCCTGGATGATAGTGAAGCGCAGGTAAGAAGGGCGGCGGTCTGGATGAGCGAGGAATTTATCAAATCTAACGACCAGCAGCTGCTGAGAAAACTGGCAAGTCTTACTTCAGACCCAAGTTATGATGTTCGTAGTCAGCTGTTACTTTCCCTGTCTTATAATCAGGAAAGTATGGCCAAGGAAATTTCCCGGAAACTGATTAGCGAAAATCAGGATAATGAGATGATCGCAGCAATTCCTGGTGTATTTCAAAGAACAGAAAATATCAAGGTGTATGGCAGCAGGTTGGGGTCACTTGCCATTGCGGATCGCGAACGGGTTATGAAAGGAGCTGCGATCTACAGATCGCTTTGTGCAAGCTGCCATGGTGCCGATGCAAAAGGTCTTACAAGTCAGGTAGCTCCTCCCTTATTGGGATCAAAGCGACTTGCCGGGGACAAGAGTACGGCTATACGCATACTTCTCCACGGCTTATCCGGGCCGGTTGATGGGAAAACATATCCCGGCGACCTGATGCCGGCAATGGGCGCTAATAGTGATGACTGGCTTGCTGAAGTATTAAGCTACGCCCGATTTGAATTTGGACGGGGTCCCCGAAATGGCCCTTCGCCTTTTATAACACCCCTTGAAGTTTCAAAAGTAAGGAGTGAATCTGGTGATCGCACTACATCCTGGAGGCTTTCAGAATTAGAAAAGCTGGTTCCTGATCCTGCAAAGCCGCAGGGGAAATAAATTAGTCGGATATTGATTTTTATCAAACTGTTGTAGAAACAATCAAAATGTACTAACTTTCTTTTTTTAAAAATCTTACTATTAAACCATCATGATTTTGCCAAACCCACGGGGGCATGAGTATTAAAATCATGATAGCCCTGCCTACAGGCAGGCAGGTTCATCACCTTTAAAAAACAAATTATATACAGATGAAACCATCATGATTTTGCCAAACCCACAGGGGCATGAATATTAAAATCATGATAGCTTCATCACCTTTAAAAAACAAATAATATACAGATGAAAAAATCAGTAACACTAATCAGTTTTCTTCTCGTGTTTGTTGTAGTATGCCTGGCAGCCGATCTCACTGGCACCTATAAAGGATCCGTTATTTTTCAGGAAAGAAAGCTCGATTTAACTTTTAAGCTGAAGGCCGAAGGCGAAAAATTAACCGGTTCCATAAATTCAGAATATGGAGAAATACCTCTTTTAGATGGGCAAATCAATGGTCAGGACTTTACCTACAAAATTGACATCGGCAATGGTCCAATGGAATCAAAAGGAAAGTTTATGACAGATTCGATTGAGATCACGTCAAATTTTGGCGGAACAGAGGTTAAAAACATGTTCAAAAGGATAGCGGAATAAATTAAAACGCTGAGGCACGCCAATGGCTCTTATTTTGTAACCCTCCAGCTGCTTTTCCGTATACAAATGGTTGCCTTTAATAACTCAGCCATAGTAACTTACGGGGAGCATGAAATCCTTTTCTCGAATCTTAGTTTG
>NZ_JBKJUM010000120.1:0-2877 GCF_046590655.1 Daejeonella sp. | reverse complement strand
GGGCATACGCCATGGGGTAATATGAGAGGAGGAAAGTATAGTGCTTTTGATGCCGCTACAAGAGTTCCGTTTATTGTAAGATGGCCTGCAAAAATTAAAGCAGGAACAGTATCAGATGCTTTATTCAGCCAGGTAGACCTCTATGCATCTTTCGCGGCATTAACCGGGCAGAAAATTACTGGGAACAATGCGCCCGATAGTTTTAATAATCTTAAAACATTACTTGGTGCAAAAATAGGGAGAGAATATGTTGTTGAACAATCGCTTAATAATACATTAGGAATTATTAAGGGAAACTGGAAATACATTGAGCCAGGCAAGGGGCCTAAAATGAATCTCCTGACAAATATAGAACTGGGAAATAATCCTAAACCTCAGCTTTATAATTTAAAAGAAGATATTGGAGAAAAGAATAACCTGGCAGAGAAATATCCTGAACAAGTTAAAAAGTTTTCGGAGATGCTTAAGCAGGTAAAGGAAAAAACCCAAACACGAGGAAAGGATTAAATATTAAATCAATGACCCCGAAAAATTTCCCTTCATCCATTTCTGAAAAATGGAAAGATATCAGCCGGATTTATAAAAATGAATTAAAACTGTATTCTAAATATATCGTGAACGCGAATTATTTTAAGCTTTTACTTGCTATCTGCGCAATGTGTGTAGTTTACAGTCAGGAAATTCAGGCCCAAACAAGCAAACAACCAAACATCATTTTTATAATGGCCGATGATCTTGGATGGGGCGATCTCGGTTTTCAGTTTCAAAATCAGAGGGCCAAAGTCAATTTACGAAGCGAACCCTGGTTCAAAACACCAAATCTCGATCGCATGGCTATTCAGGGAGTCCAGCTACCTAACCATTACAGCCCTGCCCCGGTTTGTGCACCATCCCGGGCATCGCTTCTGCTGGGGCAACATCAGGGTCATGCCAATGTACGTGACAATCAGTTCGATAAAGCCTTAGATAACAATCATACTATATCCACCGTTTTAAAAATGGCCGGATATTCAACGGCGGCCTTTGGGAAATGGGGGCTGCAGGGGCAGGGTGATAAGCAGTCGGATTGGGTGGCACATCCGCTAAACCGTGGGTTTGACTATTTTTTAGGATACATGCGCCATAGAGACGGACACGAACATTATCCCAAAGAGGGAATTTACCGTGGGAAAAAAGAGGTGTATGAAAACCGGCAAAATATTGCGGATGATCTGGACAAATGTTATACAGCTGACCTGTGGACAGCGGCAGCTAAAAGATGGATCACCGAACATAAGCAGGAAAAGAAATCAGAAAAACCATTTTTTATTTTTCTGGGCTACGATACTCCGCACGCCGTACTCGAACTGCCAACTCAGGCCTATCCTGAAGGTGGCGGCCTTAAAGGAGGTCTGCAATGGCTGGGCCAACCGGGGCACATGATCAATACAGCTTCAGGAGTTATTGATTCGTGGGTTCATCCCGATTTTGCACATGCATCTTATGATCATGATAAAAACGTTACTACACCCGAAGTGGCCTGGCCGGATGTTTACAAACGGTATGCAAGCAGTACCCGGCGGATCGATAGCGCGGTTGGGGATATTATCCAGCTATTGAAGGATTTGAAAATTGACGATAATACCCTGATTGTATTTACCAGTGATAACGGACCTTCAAGAGAATCGTATCTGGCAGAAGATTATGAACCCGACTTTTTTAATGGTTTTGGCCCGTTCGATGGCATTAAGCGCGACGTGCTTGAAGGAGGGATACGGGTGTCCGCTCTTGCCTACTGGCCTGGTCATATCCCTGCCGGGCGGCTTGTGAAAACACCCAGCTCTTCATACGACTGGCTGCCAACTTTTGCTCAACTAGCCGGAGTGCCGGCGCCGGCTGTTGCCGATGGTGTTTCTTTGGTTCCGTCACTTACAGGATCAGGTAAACAACGTAAAAGCCTGGTTTACGTTGAATATTTTGAAGGCGGAAAAACCCCTGATTATGATGAATTTATTCCGGATCACCAGGGTAAAATACGCAAACAGATGCAGATGGTCCGTATAAATAAGTATGTTGGGATCCGTTACAATATAAATTCGCATAGCGATAATTTCGAACTATTTAATATCATTAAAGATCCGAAGCAGGCAAATAACCTGTCCCGTAATCCGAGAATGGAAGCGGTTCAGCAATTAATGAAAGACAAGGTTCTTCAGTCGCGCCGCCCGAATAATTCAGCCAAACGTCCGTATGATGATGAGCTGGTGCCCGCTCTTTCGCACATAAAAACTCTAGGAGGTGTTGAATGGAAAGCCTACAAAGGTGATTTTCTTTGGGTACCGGATGTTGCTCCATTAAAACCGTACGAAACCGGAACGGCCGACCGTCCGGACATCGACGTGAACAAAGAAACTGAAACTCAAACACTCTATTTTACCGGATATATCAGGATACCGGCCGATGGTGAATACACTTTTTCCCTGAATACGAACCGTGGAGCTTTCCTGCGCATTCATGATGCTGTAGTTATCGATGCAGATTTTGCCTATGCAGGCGGAACTGAGCGGCGGGGTTCTATCAGACTTAAATCCGGATTACATCCATTCAAATTGTATTATACATCCAAAAAAGGAGCCAGATCATTGCTCGATTTTCAGTGGAGTGGCCCTGCAATCAACAAACAGTCTGTACCACCTTCTGTTTTTCTGCGGAATGCAAGGATTTGAATTAACTGTGAAAGAATTCCCGCAGTGGACAAATTCTCAAAATAAATTACAAAGTGATAAAGTTATTATCTTTACATAACATACATTTTAAAATTAAATAAACATCAATGAAAAACAGCTGCCTATTCTTATCGACTTTAATATTAATCATGTTTAGTGTTACATATGGCGC
>NZ_JBKJUM010000111.1:0-45262 GCF_046590655.1 Daejeonella sp. | reverse complement strand
ATTGCTGTATGAGGGCACATAATGTATTGCTGGTCGTTATAAACCTTTTCGATTGCCGCAAGAGTTTCATTGTCAGTAAATGTATAAGCTGTTAAGAGTTTTTTCAAGTCTTCACTATGTCCGTCGAAGATGTCCATTATTCTTACCCAGTTGCTTGGATCGCCAACATCCATTGCGTTTGAATACGTTTGAATAGAAGGTTTGGCCTGATAAACGCCGCTCTGTAAAAAAGCTGGAACTGTATCATTAATATTTGTCGCAGCGATAAATTGTTTAACAGGCAGGCCCATTTTCCAGGCGAGAATACCTGCACCAATATTCCCAAAATTACCACTGGGAACAGAGAAGATCACCTCTGTTTTACCCTGGCGCAGCAACTGAGCATAGGCATTAAAGTAATAAAACGTTTGAGGGATCAGCCTGGAAATATTAATAGAGTTCGCAGAAGTTAAGCGAAACTTTTGCTTTAATTCAGGATCGTTAAACGCTTGCTTTACCAGAGCCTGGCAATCGTCAAATGTTCCTTCGATTTCAATAGCACGGATATTTTGTCCGTTAGTTGTTAACTGTAATTCCTGAATCGGACTTACTTTTCCTTTCGGATACAAAATGGTAACCCGCGTATTAGTTACACCCAAAAAGCCGAGCGCCACCGCTCCGCCGGTATCTCCCGAAGTTGCAACGAGTACATTCAACTCCTTTTCGCCGGCTTCCATGAAATAGCTCATTATCCTGCTCATAAAGCGCGCACCAAAATCTTTAAAGGCTAATGAAGGTCCATGAAAAAGCTCAAGGACATGGATTTGTTCTGCCAGTTGATGTATCGGCGCATCGAAATTTATTGCATCCCCTATGATTCTCCTCAAATCCTGATCTGGAATATCATCATCAAGGATATTCTTAGCAACCGTGAAAGCGATCTCCGGCAGGCTGTAAGTATGGAGGTTGCGGATAAATTCAGGATCCAATACTGGTATCGCCTCTGGCATATACAGGCCTTTGTCGGCTGGCAGACTGTTAAATACGGCTTCTTTAAAGGAAACCCTTAGGGCCTTATTATTGGTGCTATAGAATTGCATTTAATCTAGTATTATCGGGCCTTTTGAATTGATAGTGGAATGATAAGCGATACTTTCTGTATCCAGCCAAAGGAAATGTTTCTGTAGCTTTTCGTTAATATTTTGAGCGTCGTCTGCATTTCGCGCGAAGGTAAAAACTGACGGGCCTGAACCTGAAATACCAAAACTAAGAGCGCCGTTCTCCATAGCTATTTCCCTTAAGCGGTAGAAATCAGGTATCAGAATAGATCGAACAGGTTCCACTATGACATCCTTCATACTTCTGGAAATGAGATCGATATCTTTCATGAATAAACCGCTAACCAAACCCGCAACATTTCCCCACTGCACCACCGCATCTTTTAACGGAACATTGCTTCTGATAATTTTACGTGCATCGCGGGTGGGCACGTCTACATGAGGAAATACAATTGAACAATATAGTTCTTCAGGATGAGGTAGCTGTATAATATCCAGGGGTTCATAACTCCTGATAAGGACGAATCCGCCCAGCAGAGCAGGAGCAACATTGTCAGCATGGCCGGTACCGCAGGCCATTTCTTCACCCTTCATAGCAAATGGAACCAGCTCCATTTGCGTCAATGGATTACCTAATAAGGTATTTACTGCAAACAGACCGGCGACAGTACTGGCAGAACTTGAACCAAGACCGCTACCAATCGGCATTTTCTTAAACAGCTCAATCTCCACTCCTACTTCCGGACGGCCAATATGTTCCAGGTAATGCTGCACACTTACACTAACTGTGTTTTTAGCAGGATGATAAGGTAAGCGCCCATCATCGCCGCTGATTTTAGTAATAATTACGCCGGGCTTGTCCTTAATACGCATGATCACTTCATCGCCAGGCTGGTCGACAGCAAAGCCCAAAACATCATAACCACAAACAACATTTGCTACTGTAGCAGGGGCAAAAACTTTAATTGATTTATTCATTTGCAGTTAAATTATTGTGCCCCGACATTTACAATATCTGCAAATACTCCGGCCGCGGTTACATCCGCACCCGCTCCCGGGCCTTTTACTACCATTGGGCGCTCTTTATAGCGGTCCGTTGTAAAGGAAATTATATTATCACTTCCCGAAAGCGCATAAAAAGGATGGGTTTCATCCACCATCTGCAGGTTAATTGTGGCTTTGCCATCTTCAAGTTTTGCTATATACCTCAGTACCTTACGACCGTCTTCAGCCTGCTTTTTAAGTTTTTCAAAGAAGGCATCATGCTTTTTAAGCTCAGCATAAAATTCATCAACCGACTGTGCATCGATACAGGCTTGAGGAAGCATACTTTCAATATGCACATCCTCTGCCTCAAGAGGGTATCCGGCATCCCTGGCAAGGATGAGCATTTTTCGCATAAAGTCGGTTCCTTTTAAATCATCCCTCGGATCTGGCTCTGTATAACCTTTTTCCTGAGCTTGTTTAACGATATCGTGAAACGTGACATCCCCTTTATAGTTGTTAAATATGTAAGAAATTGTCCCGGAAAGGATCGCTTCGATACTGAGAATCCTGTCGCCGCTGACCATCAGGTCTTTAAGTGTACGCACTATTGGTAAACCTGCTCCTACATTTGTTTCATAGAAATAATCCACTCCATGAATTCTCGCAGTGTCTTTAAACAGCTTGTATTGTGCATAGGCTGATGAATTTCCAATCTTATTACAGGCTACTATTGAAATATTGGAGCTAAATATTTCATGGTAGAATTCAATAGGCTTTAAGCTTGCAGTATTATCAGCGAAAACGCAGTTTGGCAGATTCAAGTTCTTCATTTTCTCTACGAAAGCCCCTAAATCAGCTGAAAGTAAGGAGCCGTCGAGCGTCTTCTCCCAATTCTCCAGATCTATTCCATCGGGATCAAAATACATTTTGCGGGTATTACTTATACCTACCACTCTAATTTGAATACCATTATGCTCCTGAAGGAACTGGCGGTGTTCTTGCAACTGGCGAAATAGAGTTTTTCCAATATTGCCGGTCCCCAGACAAAACAGGTTCAGGGTTTTGTTTAAGTCGACGAAGAATGCATCGTGAACTGCATTAAGGCCTTTATTCAGGTCTTCGCGGGAAATTATCACAGAAATATTATACTCTGACGAACCCTGGGCGATGGCCCTCACGTTAATACCGTTTCTCCCCAGTGCGTGGAACAGCTTTCCGGAAATGCCGGGAGTTTGTTTCATGTTTTCACCTACGATCGCAAGAATGGCAAGTCCTTGTTCAAACACGGGAGCTTCCAATTTTTTCGCGAGCAATTCAAGCTCAAATTCAATTTCAATCATATGCTGGGCACGGGCCGCATCGCCGGGAGGAATAGCAAATGTTATGCTATGCTCAGAAGAAGACTGTGTGATGAGTATAACGTTGATCTGTTCACGGGCAAGCAGAGAAAATAAGCGACCGCTAAAGCCAGCCTTACCTACCATACCGCTTCCCTCAATATTTATTATGCTAATATCATCGATTGATGATATCCCTTTTATAGCAAGGTTAGAATTTTCACAATTATGTTTTATTACAGATCCAGCAAATTCAGGCTCGAAAGTATTACGAATAACGATTGGGATCATCTTCATAAAGGCAGGGATCATCGTTGGCGGATAAATTACCTTGGCACCGAAAAAGGAAAGTTCCATAGCTTCAGTATAAGATAACTCAGGTAATGAAAATGCTTTTTTCACCATCCGAGGATCTGCTGTCATCATTCCGTTTACATCTGTCCAAATCTCAATTTCGCTCGCATTGAGGGCCGCTCCGAAAATTGCTGCAGTATAGTCGCTGCCGCCTCTTCCAAGTGTCGTTACCCTGCCCTCGTCGTTGCTGGCTATGAAGCCGGTGACGAACAGCATTTTACCCCTATTATTTTCGTAGAAATTCCGGATCAGTATTTCAGTCAGTGCAATATTCACTTTTGCCTGCCCGAAGCTGCTATCGGTTTTAACTAAATCTGGGGCATCCACAAAAATGGTATTACCTTTTTCCTGCCCTGCAATCTTAGAGATCATGAAAGCCGAACAACGTTCCCCATAACTTAAGACAAGATCGCGTGTCCTGGGAGTAAGTTCCCGCAACATCGAAATTCCCTGAAGGAGGTCTTCGACTTCATTAAACAATATCCTCAGCTGTGTAAATACTGGATTTTGTCTTGACACCGCAAGCAGTTCTTTGATAACATCAAAATGACGCTCCTCCAGCTCCTTCAGCTCATTATGAAAAGACCCACCTTGCGATGCTTTGTCAGCCATAGCTGAAAGTAAGTTCGTGACTCCGCTCATCGCGGAGAGAACAATCACCGGATTTCCAGAATTTTCATCTTCGCTCTCAATGATCTGTAATAACTTGGTGATCGACTCAACTGATCCTACCGATGTGCCTCCGAATTTTAAAACTTTCATCTATTTATTCTTTTGTTCTTATTAATACTGAAGCCCTTCCAACCGGTCTGGCCGGGCGATTTCCCGCCCACCGGTCAGGAAGGCATTTTTTTCTTAAACCAATTTTTTATTAAAAAAAAACGCCTTCCCCTGTGGTGGAGGAAGGCGTTTTTGATGTTTTTATGTACTTATTACACCATACAAAACCTTCCCCGTCGCGTTAGCGTGGTTGTTGTTGTTGCTGTGGTGTAAGAATAATTGCTCATTGTTTTTCTGAGGCGCTAATAACGGACTTAGTTTTTGAAATAGCAAATGAATTTTTACTTATTTTAAAAACCTCCGGCTTAGAACATTATAAATACTTCACACGCCAAGCTTTTTTTTGTTGGCAATGCGTCTGACTTCAGGCAGGGCAGCTAACAACTAAAAAACTATCCATTATCTTTACACCCAATGCAAGGCCTAGTAATAAAGTCAACCGGAAGCTGGTATGAAGTAGTCGCAGAAAGCGGTGAAATCATCAATTGCCGTATAAAGGGCAAATTCCGAACCCTGGATATCAAAACCACCAATCCCATTGCAGTTGGCGATAAGGTGGAGGTAGAACGCGAACCCGACCAGGATACCTGGCTTATAGGCACATTGTATCCGCGAAAAAATTATATTATTCGCAAATCAGTAAATCTTTCTAAGCAGGCGCAGATTATTGCCGCAAATCTTGATCAGGCATTTCTGATTGTGACTCTCGCTTCTCCACGAACATCTTTGGGATTTATCGATCGGTTTTTGGTCACAGCTGAGGCGTATGCTGTTCCTGCCATGCTGATCTTTAACAAACTGGATCTATTTAGCAACGAAGGGTTGGAAATTCTTAAGCTTTACCAGCAGATATATGAAAAAGCCGGTTACCCTTGTTATAGTGTTTCTGCTATTGAGATGACTAATCTTGAGCAAATCAAGGAACTGCTTAAGGATAAAGTAACGTTGGTAAGCGGGCATTCTGGTGTTGGGAAATCAACACTAATAAATGCACTGCTTCCCGGATCACAGCTTAAAACCGGAGATATTTCTGAGTGGAGCGATAAAGGAAAACACACAACCACATTTGCAGAAATGTTTGAGCTTCCTTTCGGCGGATACCTGATCGACACACCCGGCATTCGTGAGTTGGGGGTATTCGACATTGAAAAACAGGAACTAGGAAGATTATTTCCCGAGATCAGGGAGCTGATGGAAAATTGCAAATTTCACAATTGCAGGCATATAAATGAACCGGGATGTTCCGTACTCAAGGCTTTGGAAACGGATGAAATTGAGCCATCACGATACGACAGTTACTTAAGTATATATCATAATAACGATACCCGGGCTTAAAATGAGAGCAATCATTCAGCGTGTAAGCAGTGCCTCCTGTTCCGTAAACGGCGAAGTAACAGGAAAGATTGATGCCGGGTTTATGGTTTTACTGGGTATTGAAGATTCGGATGGCGCAGAGGATTTAATATGGCTGGCGCAAAAAATTGCAAACATGCGGATTTTCGGGGACGAGAATGGAGCTATGAATAGGAGTCTGGCAGATGTTAATGGTGGCATATTACTGATCAGCCAGTTTACATTATATGCATCAACAAAAAAAGGCAACCGACCCGGCTTTACACGTTCCGCAAAGCCTGATGTTGCAATTCCACTTTACGAACGTATGATAACTGAACTGGCCAAAGTAACCGGAAAGAAAACTCAAACAGGGATTTTCGGGGCTGATATGAAAATCAGTCTGATCAACGACGGACCAGTCACCATTTCAATTGATACAAAATCTAAAGAATGACACATGACCATACAGGAAGCTCAGGAAACGGTTGATAAATGGATTAATAGCACAGGTGTCCGCTATTTCAATGAGATGACTAATACAGTTATCCTTATGGAAGAGGTTGGTGAAGTTGCCCGCATTATGGCCCGTAAATATGGTGAGCAGTCATTTAAGAAGTCTGATGAAGGCAAAGACCTCGGCGATGAGTTGGCAGATGTACTATTTGTTCTTATCTGCATTGCAAATCAAACCGGCGTTGATCTTACCGATGCCCTGGAAAAGAATTTGGTGAAGAAAACGACCCGGGATGGGGAGAGGCATCGGGGGAATGAGAAGTTGAAGTAGAACAGTTACCAGTTGCCAGTTCTCTGTTACCAGGCTGGACGAGAAGGGGTTCAGGTAAGTTTGGTGGAAATCTTGATACCTGATACTTGAAACCTGATATTTATGTCATCTTCACCAACCTCTCCCCATCCAGCACAGGGATACTTGTGGTTAGGTCAAGGTTCAAACAAAAAGCGATGTCTTCTTCGATACCCAGTTTTTTCAGCCGTTCGCTATGCGAAGTTTTTTTAAGGTAGGTGTTCAGATCAGCCTTAGCCATATTATAAAGATCCTCAGCAGCTATTCCTGAATCGTCTAAACTGTAATTTTCATTCTTAAGGAGGTGTACTACTCCACCTGCAAAAAGTGTATCTTCTAAATTTACCTTGTCCTTCCAACCTGAGCAAAGTAGCAGAACATCATTTGACTGAGTTTTAAGCCAGTCGCAAAGCGCCTTTAAATTCAAGAATGAGCCAATTACTATTTTACTTGCACCCCGGGACAAATTAATTGCATGCGTGCCGTTGGTGGTAGTGAGGACTATCGTTTTGCCGTCTACCTTTTCCCTAATATATGAAAAAGGAGAATTTCCGAAATCGAAACCGTCGACCACTTCTCCATTTCTTTCGGCTGCGAGAAGGAAATCAGAGTGTCTGTACGATTCACATGCTTCAACGGTGGCCACGGGAATTATTGCTTCGGCACCATTCTCAATTCCATAGCAGATGGAGGATGTCGCTCTAAAGATATCGATGACAACTACAATACTCGATTTAAAATCATAAAGATGGAGGAGGGCTGGAGTAAGACAAACTTCGAGATTACGTTTTTGCATGCTAATTTAAGATTACTTAAACGGAAACTTAACCACATGGGCCTTAACCCTATTATCCCGGATCTTTATATATATTTCCGTACCGTCTTTCGAGAACTCCTTCGATACATAACCCAAACCAATTGCCTTCTGCAATGAAGGCGCCTGTGTTCCTGAAGTTACTTTGCCAATAATATTTCCGTCCGCATTTTCGATCACATAATCATGCCTTGGAATACCCCGATCAACCATTTCAAAGCCAACCAGCTTGCGGCTTACTCCTTCCTGCTTTTGGAGAGCAAGATTCTCTGAATTCACAAAATTCTTAGTGAATTTGGTTACCCAGCCCAGCCCGGCTTCTATAGGAGAGGTCGTATCATCTATATCATTACCATATAAACAAAAGCCCATTTCCAGTCGCAGTGTATCCCTCGCTGCCAGGCCGATAGGTTTTATCCCAAATTGCTCTCCGGAATTAAATATTTCATTCCAGATGTGCACGGCATGTTGGTTGTCAAAATATAATTCAAATCCCCCGGCGCCAGTATAACCAGTAGCGGAAATCAGAACATTGTCGATACCTGCAAATGTACCTTTCTTAAAAGTATAGTATTCCATTGAGGCCAGATCTACGTCCGTAAGGCTCTGCAAAGCAGCTGCAGCCTTTGGACCCTGTACAGCCAGCAGGGAAGTTTGATCAGAAATGTTTTTCATTTCCACCCCACCAGAATTATGTTTAGATATCCAATCCCAATCTTTGTTGATATTGGATGCATTAACAACCAGCATATAGGTTTTCTCATCAATTCGGTAAACCAGAAGATCATCAACGATCCCACCTTTATCATTTGGAAGGCAGGAATACTGGATCTTTCCGTCAAAAAGCTTTGATGCGTCATTAGAGCTTATCCGTTGGATAAGATCAAGTGCTCCCTCCCCTTTAAGAATAAATTCACCCATATGACTTACATCAAAAACACCAACGTTTTTACGAACCGTTTCATGCTCTACATTTATGCCGCTGTATTGCACCGGCATATTAAAACCTGCAAAAGGTACCATTTTGGCACCCAGGCCAAGGTGCACATCATTTAAAGCTACATTCTTCATTAAGGGCTAAGATTGAGTGCGGCAAAAGTAGTTAAAAAAGGGGAAACGCAGAGGTTGCAAAATACGACGCAAAGGTCGCAAAGGATTTGTTAAACGCTATTCCTTAAAACTAAGACTCAGCTGAGGATCTGTGATTCTGAAGGTCCTTCGATGATATGGTGACATGCCGTAAGAAATTACAGCATCACGATGTTTTATTGTGGGATAACCCTTGTTACGGCTCCAGTCATATTGCGGGTGTTCATCAGAAAGCCGATGCATATGATCGTCGCGATATGTTTTTGCAAGGATGGAGGCTGCGGCTATTGAATAATATTTGCCGTCTCCTTTTATAATACACTGGTGGGGTACCGTTTGGTAGGGCTTAAAGCGATTTCCATCTATGATTATAAACCCGGGAGAAATATGAAGTTTTTCAAGTGCAAGATGCATTGCCTTTAAAGAAGCATTCAGAATATTTATCCGGTCGATTTCTTCGTGGTCAACCTGCGCAACGGCAAAAGCAATCGCTTCGCGCTCAATACACTCGCGAAGCTGGTATCTATCCTTTTCACAGAGCTGTTTTGAGTCGGTCAGCACTTCATGGCTGAAGTTTTTCGGGAGAATCACCGCAGCTGCATATACCGGTCCTGCCAAACAGCCGCGTCCGGCTTCGTCGCAACCTGCTTCAATAAAATCATTCTGAAAAAAGGGTAATAGCATTAGTAGTTAGAAGAACTTTCTTGTCCGGCAAATTTAGAAATTCTTGTGATACTTTTACAGGATGCGGATCGATAGAATGGTGATATCATCCGAATTCATCCTTGCGTTATTATTAAGCTGGATATTTCGAAGAATAGCTTCATTTAGATCGTCAACTGAGGAATTGCAGTGTCTCATTAAATGATCTACCAATTCATCATCAGAAATAAAAATTTCTTCATTCGCGCTTTCTACCAGGCCATCAGTATAGTTAAAAATAAGATTCCCGGGCGATAGGATTTCTGTTCCCATTTTTATCATTGGTAGTTTGTCAAATGCTCCGATAACAGTGGTTCCTTCTTTCAGGAATTTAATCTTCTTACCATTTATCAGGATCGGTGGGTTGTGGCCTGCATTAACATATTTGAGCACGCGCGTTCTTTCGTTGTAAAGTCCCAGAAAAAGGGTAATAAACCTTTCACCATTAGTATTTGATACTACAATTTCGTTAAGACGCTCAATCATCTTTACCAGATCGCTCTCAACAGAGGACCAGGCCCGGAGGCTGGCCTGCAAATTAGCCATTAACAATGCTGCAGAGACACCTTTACCTGATGCATCGGCAATACACCATAAAAACTCATCCGGGCCAAGCTTGATGAAATCGAAATAATCTCCACCAATATTTTCATTCGGTAAATAGGTTGCCCCCACCTCAACTGAACCCGTTTTTGGCAAACTTCGGGGAATGAGCATGCCCTGTACCTCTACGGCGAGCTCCATATCCCGTTGCAGGCGCTCCCTATCAACCCTTTCTTTAAAAAGTTTTTTATTCTCAAGTGCTACTACTATAACATTTATCAGGGTTTCGATAAAGTTCAAGTCGTTGACTAATAATTCGTGGCCGGTATTAAAATCACCAATCAGCACAAATGCCAGGAATTCCTCTTTGTGAAAAACAGGGACAAAATATTCGTATTTACTCAATAAAGCATTCGTATTTGTTTTAAGGGCGGTGATATGCTTGTAGTCTGAAAGTGCTTGACAAGTCTGCTGCAGCGTTTTAGCATTTTCGAACTCACCGCCGAAACGTGCAGCGCAATAGAAATACTCGCCCTCCCGGATTAGCAGACGTACCTGGCCAATCTTCAAATGGACATTTAAAATCACCTCCAGCATCTCAAATAAGACATTTGAGGAGCTATTTTTATTAATTGCCTGGGTGATTTCAAGCAGCGAATTTAACTCTGCCTGCCTCTTTAAAAGGAGCTGGATTAATTCACTCTCATCATTAATTACTGATGTTGGAAAATTTGCCAATACAATATTTATTGGTGACGGTGCGTGATAAAAGTAGGAAAATGTTACCGAAAAACAAAGAAAGGCTCACCTTACCATCCTCCCTTTCCATTTATATTTACCCGAATTACCGGCAATACCGATGAAAACCAAATAAAAAATATGAACTATTGTAGATAGTGGAACATACAATAGCAGGCGCTTTCTCTCTGCGAATGAGCAGACTGGAAACAAAAATATCAGTTCAATAGACATTTTTAAGGCCAGACTTATTAAGCCGATCTTCCAAAAAAAGGGGTCCGTAAACCCTAAAAAGAAATTTAATAGAAACAATAAATTAAACAGCCATATAGATAATCCGAGAAATACAACTCCCTTGTTTTTGTAACGGGTGCTTTTTGATGCCCAACGTTTTCTTTGCTGAATAAACTCTTTGAGATTCTCTTTTGCATGAGTATAAACCACTGCTTCACGGGATTTACAGAACCCAATAGTACCAGGATAAGCTGAGGCAACCTTATGGAGGAATAATTCATCGTCGCCCGAAGCCAGATCGTCGATTCCCTTGAATCCGTGCAACTTAATAAAAACATCCTTACGGTACGCGAGATTAGCACCGTTACAAGTTGCCGGCATTTTATTGCCAATACCAGAAGCTCCCAATCCAATGAGAAACATAAATTCCAGGGTTTGCATCTCCTCAAAGCTATTTTTCTCCTCGAAATATATTACAGGCGACGAGATCATATTATAATGACCCGATTCGTAGTAAGAAACAATGGTTGTGAGCCATGACTCATCCATCCTGCAATCTGCATCTGTTGTAATTATTAGTTCGCCCTGAGCCAGATTGATGGCTTCAGTAATTGCTTTCTTTTTGTAAGAATTTAACTTTTCCGACTCATCTAATTTTATCAGTTTCACACCCAGGGTTGAAAAAGAGGCAACAATTTCCGAGGTACGATCTGTAGAATGGTCATCCACAACTATAAGTTCGAAAAATTTGCCGGGGTAATTTTGTGCTAAAATATCCATGATGGTTTTTTCAATCTTTCCTTCTTCATTTCTGGCAGCAATAAGGATGCTTACAAAAGTCGAAGGAGTCGTATCCGTCTTTTTAAAATAGGGTATTCTTCCCCACCCTAGCCTGAGGAAGAAGATAATAAGTATATATAATAATGTAAGGCACCCTGTTAGGATACTAGCTGCTAGAATTACCAAAGAAATTAAGTTTTAAAACAAATGCGGAGCCCAAAATTGCCGGAATAATCAAGTTAATAAGCCAAATACACGCAGTGGCTGCCATAATTGCAAGCTCCTGATTAGTAATGAAACCGAAAAAATATCCTGCTGTTAGCGCTCTTACCCCAATATCGAAAATATCCAGAGATGGGAGAGATGACTGAATAAAAAACAGGATAAACAGTATCATCACCATCGGAAAAAAGGGGATATCCGGGATTAGAAGTACAATTACAAGACAATATTGAGTAGTAAAAACAGTAAAACGCGAAAGGCAATAAGTTAAAATCCGTAAAAGATCTGCTTTTTTATATTTCGCCAGTATTCTAAAAAACCTTCTAAAAGGTTTAATAAAATTTACTTTAGCCAGCAAATTGTCGATTAATTGAATATTAAAGTAGAAAAGGAGAAAAAAGCTACAGAAAATTACCACCAGAAAGGTAAGGGAGAAATTGACAATTATATTCAGGTTCATAAAATTCCATACGAACCATAACAAAGCCAGGGAGCCAAGAACATTAGTGATGACCATCTGACCGATTGAACCCACAATCATTGATATAACTCCTATAACCCTCTTTCGGGGGGAAAGGAAAAAGACCCGTCCGCCGTATTCACCAATACGATTCGGAGTAAAAACAGCCCAGGTAAGTCCGCAAAAAACCGATTCCACTGCTTTCCATGTGCTGATTTTCTCTACTCCGCGTAATAAGTACTTCCATTTCAAAGCCTCAAGGAACCAGTTTAATAACATTAAAAAAAACAAGGTAACAAGCACGATCCAGACGCTTGAAGAAGAAATGGAATTTGTTAGCAACTTGAAGCTTGCGATATTCTGATTGTTCCTGAGCTTGTCAAAAATAAAGCCGAAGGCCAGCACCAGAATGGCGATCTTGATAATGATGCTAAGATTTTTTTTTGTCTGGCGATTCAAATGAACTTCTTTCTGCAATGTTAACGAAAACCTTCCCGGAATTTAAATTTTGCCCGAGCTTTGACTGCAAATTACTAATATTGAAGCATGTTAAAAGAGAAAGCCAGGGAGAGGATTATTCTCGGGATTGACCCCGGAACGAGTATCATGGGATATGGGATAGTGAAAGAAGTAAAGAGCAACATTGATCTTTTATGCATGGGTGTGGTAAAGCTCGACCATTTGGACGATCATCCACATAAGTTGAAACACATATTTGAGAAAACCGTATTGCTGATTGACCAATACCACCCGGATTGCCTGGCGGTGGAAGCCCCGTTTTACGGCAAGAATATTCAGGTTATGTTAAAACTAGGTCGGGCACAGGGAGTCGCTATGGCTGCCGCATTATCCAGAAACCTTCCAATTTTTGAATATTCGCCGCGCAAAATCAAACAATCGATTACAGGGAATGGAAATTCATCCAAGGAACAGGTTAGCGCAATGCTCAAAACCCTGTTAAAATTTACCGAAACACCAGAATTTCTTGATGCAACAGACGGGCTTGCGGTGGCCGTCTGCCATTCATTCCAAAAAATAACGACTTCTGGTGATAAAAAGAATTATACGGGTTGGGATGCATTTGCGAAGGATAATGTTAAGCGGGTTAAATGAGGTCTGATGTCTGAGGTAAGATGTCTGATGGATTTCCGACATCAGAACTGCCTGGATCCATAGCGTTTGAGACCATGGAGTTTCCTCCGACTTCAGACCTCCGACCTCAGACTTCAGACCTCCGACCTCCGACCTCCGACCTCCGCCTTAAAGCTTCTCCCTAATCAGGTCGGCAATTTCTACAAGTCTCTCTTCGCTTAGATTGAGTTTTTGCCGGCCAAAGTTCATATCATCCATGCTGTTCATTGGAATGAGATGAATATGTGCATGAGGAACTTCCATTCCCATCACAGTTAATCCAATTCTGTTACAAGGAATGGCCTTTTTTAAGCCCTTGGCAACGATCTGTGCAAACATCATTAAACCGACGTATTCGTCACTTTCCATATCAAATAAATAATCGATCTCGATTTTGGGGATGACTAATACATGGCCTTCTACAAGTGGATTTACATCCAGGAAGGCGAGATATTGCACGCTTTCTGCAACTTTATGAGCCGGTATCTCTCCCGCTACAATTTTTGAGAAAATTGATTCCATGAGCTATCGACTTATTTCTACGATCTCGAATTCTATTTTGCCGGCAGGAACAGCAATTTCAGCTTTATCTCCGACAGATTTGCCCAACAAACCCTGGGCAATTGGTGATTTTACAGAGATCTTTCCAGACTTCAAATCGGCTTCCGTTTCTGATACCAGCTGATAGGTCATCGTTGTCCCGTTCTGAATATTCTTAATCTTGACAATGGATAAAGCCAGGACTTTTGTTATATCGAGCTTCGACTCATCAATTAACCGTGCATTCGCAAGAACGTTCGTAAGCTTTGAAATTTTGGATTCGTGATGCCCCTGCGCTTCTTTGGCTGCATCGTACTCTGCATTTTCAGAAAGGTCGCCCTTATCTCTCGCCTCTGCAATTGCTTTGGATATTTGCGACCTGCCTTCAGTCTTCAAGCTATGAAGTTCCTCTCTTAATTTATCCAATCCTTCCTGGGTGTAATACGTTACGTCCGTCATGTCTCTCTCAGTTTTATGGTAAAGTCTATAAAAACAAACAAGACTATGTCGGCTTAAGCCAATATAGTCTTGCTCGTATCAATACGAAGATAATATTTTTGATTTTAGATTTCCAAATTTCTGTTGTGAAATAAGATAAAGGACTTACAAGTTTATTGACGAGTGGAAGAATGCCAGTTGGGTTTGCATTCCCGGCTATGCGGATGTGTGTTTTGGGCTGAAGCAAAAAAACAGCATCCACAAAGCAAGGAGAGGGATATAATTCAGGAGATCATTAGTCCTTTCAACTTTTCAACCAACACTTCCGAAATCTTCCGGTAAGATTCTACTGACCAGCCGGCAACATGAGGGCTTAAAATAACTTTATCGCTATCTATAAGTTCCTGATACCAATTCTGTTCAGACAAAGCAGGAAATTTTTCAACTTCAAGTACATCCAGCCCTGCGGCTAAGATCCTTCCATTCCTCAATCCATTCAAAACAGATTTTGTATTGACGATCTCACCTCTGGATGCATTTAATAAAACAATTGGTTTCCTGAAATGGAAGAGGTATTCCTCATTAAATAACTGCCTGGTCTCGCGGGTAAGTGGAATATGGTAGCTCAATATATCCGCGTATTTAACAATCTCTTCCATACTCACCTCTTTCACATATTGATCGCTAAAACCGGTTTTATATTTATCGTAAGCAATTACATTAACCTCAAAACCTGAGAGCTTTTTAGCCAGGCTCCGTCCATTGTTTCCATATCCTATGAGACCTACAGTTTTACCCTTAAGCTCAAATCCCCTGTTAGCTTCCCGATCCCATACGCAATTCCGGATTTGCTGATCCCCATTTCTGAGCTTATTTAATAAACTCAATAGCATCCCTATAACATGTTCACCCACTGCATCACGGTTTCCTTCAGGAGCATTAATACAACTAATGCCTTTAGATATTGCATATTTTTCATCAATATTATCCATACCAGCCCCGGCTCTTGCAATAAATTTAAGATTGGAGCCAGCGTCAATAAGATCTTTGTCAATAAGAAATTTAGTACGAATAGCAATGCCTGTATAGTCATTGATGATCTGTAAAGTCTCCTCCCGGCTCAAAAGCGGCATATCATCACACACATATCCCAGTCTTTCTGCTTCTTCTTTAAAAGCAGGATGGAGATGATCAGCTATAAGTATCTTTTTACTCATTTAATTTATCTTGAAACGCTCACAAGGTTTGTCAGTTTAACAAAATCAGCCACACTTAATCTTTCCGCTCTCAGTTCGAGTAATGGATCATCCTGCATATCTTCCTTACTCACAAGCGACGAAAGTGAGTTCCGTAAGGTTTTTCTTCTTTGGTTGAAGCCGGCCTTAACCACTTGCCAAAACAATTTTTCATCGCAATCCAACCTTTCTACCTCGTTACGGGTAAGTCGTATCACTGCAGAAGTAACTTTCGGCGGCGGGTTAAACACTCCGGGTTTAACAGAAAATAAATATTCAACCTTATAAAACGCCTGCAGAAAAACACTTAGTATGCCATACTCCTTACTTCCGGGCTTCTCGGCACATCTTTCAGCAACTTCCTTTTGAAACATTCCGACTAATTCTACTACCTGATCGCGATTATCCAGAACTTTAAAAAGAATCTGAGAGGATATATTGTATGGAAAGTTTCCAATTATGCCGAGCTTACCGGGAAATATCTTTTTGAAATCAAGTTGCAGGAAATCACCATTAATCAGCCGTTCGCCCAGTGAAGGGTATTTTTTCTGTAAAAAGCCGTAAGATTCCGAATCAATATCTATAAGGTAAGTCTGGGGGTCATCTTTGCGGAGTAGAAAGTCAGAAAGGATGCCCATCCCCGGCCCGACCTCCAGAACATGATCATACTTGTCTGCGGATTGAAGGCTATTTACAATCTTCTCAGCAATATTTTTGTCTGTTAAGAAATGTTGTCCGAGATGTTTCTTGGCCTTGACTAAACTCATGGAGGGCGGTGGTTTATGGCAAAGTTACGGATTTAGAAAGTTGTACGTTATACGTTGTACGTTATAAGTCTTCTTACCACGGTTTGTTGTTGGTTGTTGGGCTGGGCTCATAATACCTATAACGTACAAGGTATAACTCCTATCACCCCAGAAGTAAAACGTAAAACTTAAATCTCCCCTTAAGCGCCCAGACGTAGAACGTACAACGTAAAACGTACAACTTACAGATTAAAGTCTTTAATTTGCGTACACGAAAAAGCCACCAGGCTTTTCATTAATCAGTTAGCTTATAGAAAACGGAATGGGCGATAAAATAAAAATAGGTATATCAATCGGCGATATAAACGGCATTGGAATGGAGGTCATCATGAAGACTCTGATGGACAACCGTATTCTCGACTATTGTACGCCAATTGTGTACGGGCATACAAAAGTTGCTTCGTTCCACCGGAAAGCTATGGATAATGCCGAGTTGAACTTCAATGTCATTAATAGTGCTGCCCATGCTCAGAATAAGCGTGCAAATATGATCAATTGCTGGGAAGAGGACGTAAAGATCGAACTTGGCATGACAACGGAAACCGGTGGAAAATATGCTTTTATCTCATTGGAAAAAGCGCTTGACGATCTGATTGCCGGCAATACAGACGCTTTAGTTACAGCGCCAATAAATAAGCATAATATACAAAGCGACAATTTTCAGTTTGCCGGTCATACGGAATATATCCAGTCAAAAACAAATTCCGCCGATTCACTGATGTTTCTGGTAAGTGAAGACATCCGGATTGGAGTTGTAACCGGTCACATCCCTGTACATGAAATAACCGAAAAATTAAGCGTAGATAAGATCGTATCTAAGCTTAGCCTCATGAGTGAAAGCCTAAAAAAAGACTTCTGGATTCAAAAACCAAGGATCGCTGTTTTGGGACTGAACCCCCACGCCGGAGATAATGGCCTGATTGGTAAGGAAGAGCTGGAAGTAATTATACCTGCCATCGCGGAGGCAAATTCGAAGGGTTGTTTTGCTTTCGGCCCGTATGCCGCAGATGGATTTTTTGCAGCTCATACCTACTGCCAATTCGACGGGGTTCTCGCAATGTATCACGACCAGGGACTGATTCCCTTTAAACAAATAGCCTTTCATAATGGAGTAAACTTCACGGCAGGTTTGCCGGTTGTACGTACATCTCCAGATCATGGAACTGGCTACGATATAGCGGGGAAAAATCTGGCATCGGAAAGTTCATTCCGTGAAGCCCTTTTTACAGCTATAAATATAGTCGAACGCCGAAGAGAAAGTGTTGAATTAAGGTCCAATCCTTTGAAGCTTAGCAAGTTTTCAAAAGATAGAGATTAAGCCTTTGAAATACCTTTTTCGGTTTTTGAAAAAACTGTTTCCAACTAAATAAATTTTCGTAAATTTGCAGGCTCAATTGGCGTGCTTTGAAATCGTTACTACAATATAGCATTCCGTATACCGGATTAAAACTTGGAATTCATCAGTTTGAATTTGAAGTGAATGATGCTTTTTTCAGTGCATTTGAATACTCTCTTGTCAAGAGTGGAAAGCTGAAAGTTGATCTGGATCTGGAGAAACAGGAAACTTTGATGATCCTGCATTTTCGGATTTCCGGGGAAATGATGCTTGGTTGTGATGTTTGCCTGGCAGACTATCCTTATCAGGTAGAAATTGATGAACGTCAGATTGCAAAGTTCTCTGCGAACGTCGACCTGGAAGAAGATACTGACGAGATCATTGTTTTGACAAAAAATGAAAATGAGATTAATGTAGGTTCATTAATCTACGAATATATTAACCTGGCAGTTCCCTATATTAATCGTTGCGATGACGAAGGGAATACACAATGGTGCGACCAGGAAATGATCGAAAAACTAAAGCAGCTTTCGGGCGGTTCGAGTGAAGAAAATCCAAGTGCTGACCCCCGATGGGAAGCATTAAAGAATATTAAAAAGTAAATTAATACATAGGAAAAAATGGCACATCCAAAACGGAAAATCTCTAAATCCAGAAGAGATAAAAGAAGAACACATTATAAAGCTGTGGCTCCAAGTTTAACAACTTGTCAAACTACAGGTGCAGTACATTTACCTCACCGTGCATATACAGTTGACGGCAACTTATATTATAACGGCAAAATGGTTATTGAAAATACGTCTGTAGCCTAAAATCTCTCAGAAATGAAGATTGGCTTAGACATAATGGGCGGAGACTTCGCACCCAAGGCCACAGTTTTGGGAGCTATAGAAGCCCAAAAAGCCTTATTGCCAGGTCAAAAGATTGTACTTTTTGGCGATAAGAATCAAGCCTTACCCCTGATCTCTGAAAACGGGATCGATCCTGACGTTTTTGAATACGTTCATACCACGGAAATGATTGGTATGGGTGAACATGCGGCAAAAGCTGTGCTTCAAAAACCAACTTCCAGTATAAGTCTTGGCTTCCAGCATCTTAAGGACGGGCAGATTGATGCATTTTCATCTGCCGGTAATACCGGAGCTATGCTTGTTGGGTCAATGTTCAGTGTAAAACCTGTAGCGGGTGTAATTCGTCCCGCGATCGCCACTAATGTCCCTAAATTAAAATCCGGTTTCGGCATTATGCTTGATGTTGGGGCTAATGCTGATTGTAAGCCAGAAGTTTTGGCTCAATTTGGTATTTTAGGTAGCCTTTATGCTGAACATATTTACAATGTTCACAATCCAAAGGTGGCCTTAATGAATATTGGCGAGGAAGAAGAGAAAGGCAATGTTCTGACCCAGGCTACATTTCCCCTTCTGCAAAAAACTAACCTGAATTTTATTGGAAACATTGAAGGGCGTGATCTGTTCAATGACAAAGCAGACGTTATTGTCTGTGACGGATTTACGGGAAATGTGATGCTCAAACTAGCTGAAACCTTTTATATCCTGACTCTAAAAAAAGGATTCAGAGACGAGTTCTTTGACCGCTTCAATTACGAACAATATGGCGGCAGTCCTATTCTGGGAGTTAATGCTCCTGTTTTAATCGGCCATGGTATTTCCAGTCCGGAGGCAATCAAAAATATGGTCCTTCTTTGTCGAACGATGATAGAGGCTGAGTTTATTGACAAAATCAAAGAAGCTTTTAAATAATTATTCCAAATATTATGACAAAAGTTCATGCTGCAATAACAGCCGTTAATGGCTACGTGCCAGATTATATTTTAACAAATAAGGAACTGGAGGGCATGGTTGAAACTAATGATGAGTGGATAACCTCCCGCACGGGTATCAAGGAACGCCGCATTCTTAAAGGGAACCTCGGGACATCCGACATGGCTGTTATAGCTGTGAATGGATTACTTAAAAAGCGTGGCATTAGTGCCTCGGAAATAGACCTCATCATTTTCTGCACCACAACACCGGACATGATGTTTCCCGCAACCGCTAATGTTCTTGCTCATAAAATTGGTGCCGATAATGCCTGGGGATTTGACCTGAACGCTGCATGTTCGGGTTTTTTGTTTGGCCTTGCTACAGGATCACAATTTATCGAATCAGGTAAGCACCAAAAAGTTTTAGTTGTGGGAGGAGATAAAATGTCCTCAATCATAAATTATAAGGATCGCACAAGCTGCATTATTTTCGGTGATGGTTGCGGGGCAGTATTGCTTGAACCAAATATTGAAGGAAACGGAGTAATCGATTCTATCCTAAAAAGTGACGGAGCCGGCGGTCCATATCTTCATCAGAAAGCCGGGGGCTCTTTAAGGCCGGCAAGTCATCAGACCGTCGATAACGATGAACACTTTCTTTTCCAGGAGGGTCAGGCTGTTTTCAAATTTGCCGTTACAAATATGGCCGATGTTGCCGCAGATGTAATGGAAAGAAACAATCTTAGCGCGAATGACGTCGCATGGCTGGTACCCCACCAAGCTAACAAAAGAATTATTGATGCTACCAGCAACCGCACAGGCATTGATCCAGACAGAGTTATGATCAATATCGAAAAATACGGAAATACTACTAATGGCACCATTCCCCTGTGTTTATGGGAATGGGAAAGTAAGCTCAAAAAAGGAGATAACGTTATTCTGGCGGCATTTGGTGGAGGATTCACCTGGGGTTCTATTTATTTGAAGTGGGCTTATTAAGTTGAGATCCGATAGCCATCGGGTGGACAGTTGACAGCCAGCCGGCAGGAAGGTGTCCAACAACCACCTCAGGGGAATTTAATTCAACTGTGAAATCCAGTTCAGAAATAAAATTTTTATTATACATTAGATTAATCGAAAACTAAACTATAACATATGGATATTAAACAAATTCAGGAACTCATTAAGTTTGTTTCCAGATCTGGAGTAAATGAAGTATCAATTGAGCAGAAAGAGTTTAAAATTACCATAAAGACCAATCAGGCGCCGACTTATATTACCGCTGCGCCTGCACAGGTTACTCAGCAGGCGTTTGCTGCGCCGCAACCCGCAGCAGCTTCAAGCGCGAGCCCAGCACCTCCGGCTTCAGTGAAAGATGAAGCTTCTAATTATATTACGGTTAAGTCGCCTATGATAGGTACATTTTACCGATCGGCCAACCCTGATAAACCTTTGTTGGCAAATGTAGGAGACGAGATAAAATCAGGTCAGGTACTTTGCATTATTGAAGCTATGAAACTATTCAATGAAATCGAATCTGAAGTTACAGGCCGGATAGTAAAAATACTGGTCGATAATGCCAGCCCGGTAGAGTATGACCAACCTTTATTCCTGGTTGAACCGGCATAAGCGTTATCACTTGCTAATTGATATCCCCTGTTGAAGTAAATTCATATCGACAAATAAATCTATGTTCAAGAAAATACTTATTGCAAATCGTGGTGAGATAGCTTTACGGATCATCCGTACCTGTAAAGAGATGGGTGTAAAAACCGTAGCTGTATATTCTACTGCTGATCGCGATAGCTTACATGTACGATTCGCTGATGAAGCCGTTTGTATCGGGCCGCCCCCAAGTAAAGATTCATATCTAAGCATCCCAAATATTATTTCTGCCGCTGAACTAACCAATGCCGATGCCATACATCCCGGATATGGATTCTTGTCTGAAAATGCCAAGTTTTCAGCAATCTGCCACGATTATGGAATTAAATTCATTGGTGCAACTGCCGACCAGATTAACGGAATGGGAGACAAAGCTTCTGCCAAGGAAACGATGAAAATTGCCGGCGTTCCTATTATACCCGGTTCTGAAGGTTTACTTAGCGATGTTAAAGAGGGAATTAAGATCGCCAATGAAATAGGATACCCGATTATTCTAAAGGCCACTGCCGGCGGTGGTGGGCGCGGTATGCGTATTGTGTGGAATGACCAGGAATTTGAGCCAGCATGGGATTCTGCGAAACAGGAATCAGCGGCAGCGTTTGGAAATGATGGCCTTTACCTTGAAAAATACGTAGAAGATCCGCGTCACATCGAGATCCAGGTGGTTGGCGACCAGTACGGAAAAGTTTGCCATCTATCTGAAAGAGATTGCTCTATACAGCGCCGGCATCAAAAGCTGGTGGAAGAGTCCCCTTCTCCTTTTATGACAGATGAATTGAGGGAAAGAATGGGAGAAGCCGCAATTAAAGGTGCCCAGGCAGTGAATTACGAAGGTGCAGGAACGGTCGAATTCCTGGTTGATAAACACCGCAACTTCTATTTCATGGAGATGAACACCAGAATCCAAGTCGAGCATCCGGTAACGGAGGAGGTTATTAATTTTGACCTTATTAAAGAACAAATTAAGGTTGCGGCAGGAATTCCGATCTCTGGCAAGAATTATATTCCCGCAATGCACGCCATTGAATGCAGAATAAACGCAGAAGATCCTTTTAATAATTTCAGACCATCTCCGGGACTGATAACACATTTTCACTCGCCAGGGGGGCATGGAGTCCGTGTTGATACCCATGTTTATGCAGGTTACCAGATTCCGCCGAACTACGATTCAATGATTGCTAAACTGATTTGCGTAGCTCAAACGCGTGAAGAAGCATTATGCACAATGGAACGTTCGCTCAGCGAATTTGTCATTGAGGGAGTTAAAACAACAATACCTTTTCATTTACGATTGATGAGAGATCCGAATTTCCGGGCTGGTAACTTTACAACCAAGTTCATGGAAAGTTTTGATCTCACTGAGTAAGCTGAATAAAACTAATTGAATGCAAAATTCGTTTGTTTGCTTGTGGTCATTGAATCTGACTGTCACAAATAAACAGATGATCATTAAATATTCTAAGAATACCATTCTCTTGTAAAACAGAATGGTATTTTTGTTTTAGAAAATTATGAGCGAAGAACCCACCAACCTGATTAAGGCAATACAGGAAAAAGGAAAAACTATTGAAGCAGAGATGTCATTTTTTGACCATCTGGATGTTCTGCGCGGGCATTTAATCAGAGCTGCTATCGCAATAGTCGTATTCACCATTCTCGCCTTTAGCTTTTACGATTTTATTTTTACCAAAATCATCATGGCTCCGGGACAAACGGATTTCTGGACTTACAGAATGATGTGTGCAGCTACCGAGAGGTTTAACCTCGGTGCAGATTTCTGCGTAACGAAACTTAACTTCATTATAATAAATACTCAACTGGGAGGGCAATTTACATTGCAGCTTAATTCTTCCCTGATGATTGGTATCGTTTTAGGATTCCCCTATTTATTATTCGAGGTCTGGCGATTTGTCAAACCAGCTCTGCATGAGAATGAGCGTAATTCGGCATCAGGCTTCGTATTATGGGCATCATTGTTATTTATTACAGGAGTTTTGTTTGGCTATTATATCATTTCGCCATTGTCAATAAACTTCCTTTCAAATTATGAAGTAAGTTCAATCATCAATAATAATATTGAAATCGACTCTTACTTCTCAATTTTAGCTACTCTTACGATTGGTGCCGGCTTAATATTTGAACTCCCGATAATTATTTATATACTTTCTAAGCTGGGTATCATGACCCCGGCATTTATGCGTTCTTCCAGGCGGTATGCAACGGTTATTATCCTGATTATAGCAGCTGTGGTTACACCAACTCCCGATCTTATAACAATGTTTACGGTCAGCCTGCCTTTGTTTTTACTTTACGAAGCAAGTATATACGTGTCAGCCGCGGTAGAGCGTCGCAAAAAACAGGCTGAGATCGAATTCTACAAGAATTAGTGATTGACGCTGCCGGTTTGATTTTATTAAAATCATAGATTTGTAAGATGAACAAAAATTTAAGCATTGCGATTGGAGGAGATCATGCCGGTTTCGAATACAAAAAGATCCTGATAGATTTTCTTAACGAATATAATGTGAAGGATTTTGGAACTCACGACAGTGATTCTGTCGACTATCCTGATTTCGCCCATCTCGTGGCAAATGCTGTTGAGAGTGAAGAATTTGACCTGGGTATCTTAATCTGCGGAAGTGCAAATGGAGTGGCTATTACTGCCAATAAACACCAGGGCATTAGGGCGGCGATTTGCTGGAATGGAGAGCTCGCTGAGCTAGCAAGAAGTCATAACGATGCGAATGTACTTTGCATCCCGGCTCGCTTTGTTACTGCCGAACTCGCTAAAGAAATTACTTTTAAATTTTTACATTCAGTCTTCGAGGGCGGACGTCACGGCAAAAGGGTAAATAAAATATCCTGCTAATTTTAAACTAATCATTTATATGAATATTAAACAATTACTTTGGGCCTTTCTTGTGGTAGGCCTATCAATACAAGGATTTGCACAAGACCCGATTGCTGAAAAATATGCCAGGATAATAACTCCTAAACTTGGTAAAAAACATTTGAAAATACTTGCTTCAGATAAATTTGAGGGAAGAGAAACAGGCAAACCAGGGGGTAAGAAAGCTGCAGATTATATAGCAGCTGAATTTAAAAAACTTGGCCTGACTGCTCCTGTAAACGGATCGTATTTTCAAGATGTACCTTTGGTAGAGACTTCTTTTCAAGTAAGCTCATTTAATGTAAATGGAACAGACCTTACTATCGGTAAAGATTATCTATTTACTGGTAGCGGCGCTTCAAAAGAAATTAAAGCTAGTGATATTGTATTTGTGGGATATGGAATCAGTTCAGAAAATTACGACGATCTGAAAAATATCGATATCAAAGATAAAGTGGTGATGCTGATCAATAAAGGTGAACCTATGGCAAATGGCGTTTCTGCCATCAGTAAAACAGGCACTCCCTCCGACTGGACAAGCAGCCGCAGCAAACGCCTTCAGAATATTATGGCGAAAGGCCCCTCCCTGATCATCGCAGTAAGCCCGGATGTGAGCAATTCACTAAAACAATATCGTCCTGCCACAGGAAGGTTAAGTCTGAAAAAACCAAATAGTCCTGCTACCTCAACACGTGCGGGATCAGCGGCGATTGTTTATACAACTCCTGAAATGGCTAATCTTATGCTGAAGAATTCAGGTAAAACTTTCGACGGCCTGAAATCTGCAATCGATAACAGTAGCACTCCTCAATCACAAACCGTAAGTTCAACTGTAGCTATAAACTACGGCCCCACTTTGAAAGACGTTCAGTCAGTAAATGTTCTTGGATATCTTGAAGGTTCAGATCTGGAAAGCGAGGTTCTTGTTTTTTCTGCACATTATGACCATATCGGATTGACTACAGACGGTGGAAAGGATAAGGTTAACAATGGTGCAGATGATGATGGTTCCGGTACAACTGGAGTACTAGAGATTGCCAGAGCATATGCAAAAGCTAAAAAAGACGGTAAAGGTCCTCGAAGAAGTATTTTATTCCTGCTTGTTACCGGCGAGGAAAAAGGCCTTCTAGGTTCTGAATGGTATTCAGAGAATCCCATTTATCCATTAGCCAATACTATAACGGACCTGAATATCGATATGATAGGCAGAACTGGTGAAGAATATAAAGGCTCTGCGGATTCGGCCAATTATTGCTACCTGATAGGTTCTGATAAACTCAGTACCGATCTTCACAAAATCAGCGAAAATGCCAATGCGGTTTACACCAAAATGAAGATCGACTACAAATACAATGATCCCCAAGATCCTGAACGTATTTACTATCGTTCAGATCATTATAATTTCGCTAAGCATGGTATACCAATCGTGTTTTATTTTAACGGAGTTCACGAAGATTACCACAAAGCATCTGACGAGGTTAAAAAGATCAATTTTGATTTATTAGCAAAAAGGGCGCAGCTTGTATTCTATACCGGTTGGGACCTGGCAAACCGCGATAAAAGACCGGTGGTTGATGTGAAGAATGATATGCCGAACTCACGATAAGTGTCTCCTAATTTCTAACGTAAACCGGCAACCTCTTTGTTCTTAGGTTTCGGTCAGCATCGAAGCGGGCAATTGCACTTGCCGGTGATGAATGATAGAGTAGGCTTGACCCCGAAGGTGGTCACATGTTTATAGAGGAAATTATTCTAGCCTTTTGCGCGACCCCGAAGGTGGTCGTATGTGAAAATTTCAGACACCTACGACCACCTTCGGGGTCGAAAAGTACAATCATTTTACCGGACACCAGTGATTCTAAATACCTAAATTCGCAGCATGAGTAAATTGGCATCTGAATTCGTTACCACATCCGCATCTAAAGCATTTGACCTGGATCACAGACGCATTATCAACAACAATATTGGCAAGTACGACACGGCAGTTTCCAGAGGCCTTTCCAGATTTTTCAACCTGGAGAATTCCAAACGTAAGGCTCATACAATCAAATGGAAGGTTATGGAAAACCTGGATAAACTTTTGCCAGAGTTTGAATCCAACTTTCAACGTAAAGGCGGCAAGGTAATTTGGGCAAATGATGCTGCCGAAGCAAATAACGAAATACTCAATATTCTAAAAAAAGCAAACGCAAAAACTGTTATTAAGTCAAAGTCGATGGTTACGGAAGAAATTCACCTGAATGAATTTCTTGAACAGAACAGCATAAGTACATTAGAAAGCGACCTTGGTGAATACATCGTGCAGCTACTTGGACAAAAACCATATCACATCGTTACCCCTGCAATGCATCTTAGCAAGGAAGATATTGCGAAACTCTTCAATGAAAAATTTGGAACTCCTGTCGACGCAACACCCGAGCAATTAACTCTAAAAGCCCGGGAGTTGCTCAGAGAAAAATATACCTCTGCTGATGTAGGAATAACGGGTGGAAATTTTCTTATCGCGGACAGCGGAAGTATTGCCCTAACCGAGAATGAAGGAAATGCAAGGCTTACAACGACCTTCCCGAAAATCCACATAGCTATCGTTGGAATTGAGAAGATCATACCTTCGATATCAGACCTTGACCTGTTTTGGCCCATTTTGTCTACGCATGGAACAGGCCAAAATCTTACTGTATACAACACAATTTTGGGTGGTCCGAAACAAAACAATGAAACCGATGGCCCTGAAGAAATGTATGTCATTTTACTGGATAATGGACGAACGAATCTTTTGGCACAAAAAGACCAGCGTCAGGGATTATACTGTATTCGTTGCGGCGCATGTTTGAATGCCTGCCCGGTTTATAAAAATATAGGTGGGCATACCTATGAAACTACCTACAGTGGGCCAATTGGATCAATCATTACACCGCATATGGCAGGAATGAAAGAGTTCAAACATCTTAGTTATGCGTCCAGTCTTTGTGGAAAGTGCTCAGAAGTTTGCCCTGTTAAAATCGATATTCATAAGATACTTTTGTTAAACCGGCGAGATTCAGTAAAAGAAGGCTTAAATCCGGGGTCGGAAAAGTTAGCTTGGAGGGGGTGGAAAATGGGCATGATGAAAAGAAAAATGATGGACATGTTAGGCGGTGGCTGGAAAAATACTTTTTTAAAAATGTTCTTTAAAAAAAGTTGGGGGAAACATAGGAGCCTGCCGGAAGTTGCGAAGGAATCATTTAGTAAACAGTGGAGTCAGATGGGTAAAAGTTGAGAAATGAATTTTGACCCGAAAGATCTAAGCGATAAAAGCCTGATAAAATTTTATAAGCATCTGCTCAAGCCAAGAATGATTGAGGAGAAAATGCTGATCTTATTGAGGCAGGGGAAAATCAGCAAGTGGTTTTCGGGTATAGGCCAGGAAGCAATTGCTGTAGGGACAACCCTCGCTATGCATCCCGATGAATACATTCTGCCTATGCATCGCAACCTGGGTGTGTTCACCAGCCGGGATATACCCTTATCCCGATTAATGGCGCAATGGCAAGGAAAAAGCTCAGGTTTTACCAAAGGCCGGGACAGGTCTTTTCACTTTGGAACTAAACGGTTTAAGATTATTGGAATGATCTCCCACCTGGGTCCACAGCTGGCATTGGCAGATGGCATTGCTTTGGCTGATATACTGAAAGATCGAAAACATGCAACCCTGGTTTTCACAGGTGAAGGAGCTACCAGTGAGGGGGATTTTCACGAAGCCCTGAACGTTGCTGCTGTTTGGGATCTTCCTGTTATATTTATTATCGAAAACAATGCCTATGGGCTTTCAACACCTACCAATGAGCAATATCGCTGCAAGAACCTTGTTGACAGGGCGATTGGTTATGGCATGGAAGGACATCGAATTGACGGTAATAATATACTTGAAGTCTATCACACCATAAACGATATTGCACTCGATATCAGACAAAAACCACGGCCGGTACTCGTCGAATGTATGACGTTTAGAATGAGGGGCCACGAAGAAGCATCTGGAACAAAGTATATCCCACAGGAATTATTTGAAGAATGGGAGAAAAAAGATCCGCTTAAAAATTTTGAAGAGTATCTGCTAAATGAAAAAATTATTGATCAGCACCTGATAAGCGAGATCCGTGCAGATTTTAAGATTGAAATTGAAGCCGAAATTGAACTTGCATTTGCGGAAGAAGAAATTGCCGCTAATACAGATACTGAGGTAAATGATATGTATGCCCCATATTCAGGAATGCCGATCGGACCCTTAAATCCATTAAGTAAAACAGACATAAGGTATATCGATGCTATTAGTGATGGTTTGAGGCAATCCATGCAGAAATTTCCTGAAATGGTTATCATGGGCCAGGATATTGCTGAATATGGCGGGGCATTTAAAATCACACAAGGATTTGTCGGGGAGTTTGGAAAAGGACGGGTTCGAAATACCCCTATTTGTGAATCGGCGATTGTGGGTGCAGCACTTGGGCTTTCTATAAATGGCTGCAAAGCAGTTATGGAAATGCAGTTTGCTGATTTCGTGACCTGTGGGTTCAATCAGATAATTAACAACCTTGCGAAAACCCACTACCGTTGGGCTGAAAAAGCTGATGTTGTGATTCGAATGCCTACAGGTGCGGGTTCTGGAGCAGGTCCGTTTCATTCGCAAAGTAATGAGGCATGGTTTACCAAAACTCCCGGTCTTAAAGTTGTTTACCCCGCCTTCCCTTCTGATGCTAAGGGCCTTTTAGCAGCCGCTATAGATGACCCAAACCCGGTGATGTTTTTTGAGCATAAATATCTTTACCGGGCAATATCTGAGCCCGTCTATGACGATTACTTTACACTTGAAATTGGTAAGGCAAAAGTTCTGAGAAATGGAGAACAATTAAGTATCATAACCTACGGGCTTGGTGTTCACTGGGCAATCGAATACTTAGATGAACACCCGGAACTATCAGCCGATCTGATTGATCTGCGGAGCCTGCAGCCCTGGGATAAGGATTCGGTAGTAAAATCAGTGAAAAAAACAGGGAAGGTAATTATACTCCATGAGGATACTTTAACGGGAGGATTCGGTGCAGAGATCAGTGCTCACATCGCAGAACACTGCTTTGAATATCTGGATGCACCGGTGGTGCGATGTGCAAGTTTGGATACTGCTATACCGATGAATAAGGCTTTAGAGGATAATTTTCTTGCAAAGGGGAGGATTGGTGAACAGGTGAGCAGGCTTTTGGATTATTGACGAACAAGAACCATCAAGGCGATTATTTAACCGCGGAGGCCGCAAAGTTTCACGCAGTGTTCGCAGAGTTAACTGATTGTCAAAACTTTGTGGAAACCTTTGCGCACTCTGCGCATTCTCTGCGATCTCCGCGGTTAAATTTGTATGGTCGTCGAAGAAAATTAGCTCACCAATATTACTTCCGAAAGCGGACTAAACAGATACACTGCCCCTGTCTTCACTTCGACACATTTATACCTTTTTCTCACCAGATCACCTTTCTTAAAAACGCGGTTATTCTTAAATGAGAAGAGGCTGTTGATCGGTAGTTTTTCAACATGTATAACTCCCTCGGGCTTTTTATCATAGCGGTTAAGAACCCTGAATAGGTTAAGGTCGGTACAACTGGAAGCTGAAGGATTTTCCAGGTAATTAACAATTGCATGCTTCACATCCGGTGGAAAAATGGCTTGATCAAAGAATGGCTTCATCATTCGTTTAAAATTGCTCTTCCACTCCAGCCCATGAGGCTTGGCTTTTCGCTTGTGTTCGTTCCAGGTTAGCAGATGGGCAAATTCATGAACAGTAGTAATTAAGAATGCATAGGGGTTAAGATTATAATTTACAGAAATCCTGTGACCTTCCTCCTTGAAAGGATGCCGGTAATCCCCATATTTTGTGCTGCGCCCTCTCGATATTTTAAATTCACACTTGAAATAATCTATCCAACGTGCAATAAGGGGCGCTGCACCCGCTGGCAGATAATTACTCAATACGTTAACTTTATCCAATTTTTACTTTAATATCTGGTAAACTACTAAGCTTGCAATATAAGCCAGTGTGGTCATGTAAGCAAATTGTATGGCAGGCCAGGTCCAGCTTTTTGTCTCCCTGGCGACAATTGCGATAGTACTGACGCATTGCATCGCAAATGCATAGAAAACCATCAGGGAGAATGCCACTGCAACTGTAAATACCGGCAAACCTGTTTCGGGATTCTTAGCAGCCAGCATTTTATCCCTGACAGAAGCCATATTTGAATCGTCTGCCTCCACGCTGTAAATGGTCGCCATTGTTCCGACAAAAACTTCCCGTGCTGCAAATGAGGTAATCAGTGCGATGCCTATTTTCCAGTCGAAACCTAGCGGTTTGATGACGGGTTCTATAACTTTTCCCAGTATCCCCGCATACGAATTTTCCAGCTTCTCGGAAGATTCCATCCGATCAATTTCCTTCGACGTATACGCTTTGTTTAAAGATACTGATTGGTATTTTTTTTCAATGATATCAAATCTGGCTGATGGTCCGTATGAAGATAGCACCCACAAAACAATAGAAACAGCTATAATAATCTTACCCGCTTCAAAAACAAATGTTTTAACGCTCCGATACATTGTAAGTAGTACGTTGTTCCACCTTGGCATCCTGTAAACAGGAAGTTCCATAATGAAATAACCACGTTCACGTGACTTAATAATTACCTTCATTACCAAGGCGACAACAATAGCGCTGACAATGCTTAACACGTACAAGGCCATTAAAACTATTCCCTGCATGTTAATAAATCCCCAAATCTTCAGATCGGGTACCACCATTGAGATAAGGAGAGTGTATACTGGTAAACGCGCAGAACAAGCTATTAAAGGAGTAACCATAATGGTGATCATTCTGTCCTTCCAGTTCTCAATATTACGGGTGCTCATAATGGACGGAACTGCACATGCAAAGCCCCCAATCATTGGTACAATTGATTTCCCGCTAAGGCCAACCTTCCGCATGATCTTGTCCATCATAAACGTAACGCGCGACATATAGCCTGTATCTTCCAGAATGGATATAAAAGCAAATAGAATAGCGATCTGGGGTATAAATATCAAAACGCCGCTCAATCCTGCAAGTACTCCATCGATCATGAGATCGCTGAAAACACCTGAAGGCAAATATTGGTGTGCAATATTTGTCATCCAGATAAACAAGCCTTCAATAAGCGACATGGGATATTCAGACCATGCAAATATGGATTGGAAGATGAGGAAGAGAATTGCAAAAAAGATTATAAAGCCAAATACACGGTGGGTAAGAATATTATCAATTCTATTACTCATTGTCTCTTTACCCGGGTCATTATTCAATTTTACCGTGTCAAAAAGGACGTCATTTATGAAATTATATCTCCCTATGGTTTCAGCTGCCTGCAATTGTTGAGAGTTAAAAGAAAACTCACTTTTTATCTCTTCGATCCGGGTGTTCTGCTCAGTCGACAGGAATGAGAGCTGTTCATGCTGATGTGCCAGCTGAAGTGCAACATATGGATATGGTATGTTCAGATCTCTGCGAATTGCATGGACAAGATCCGGTGCCAGAGAGGGTATATCAATTGAACTGAACTGTGTAGCGATGGAGCTGCTCTGACTAATTGCAGTTTTCAACTCCTGGATCCCTTCACCTCTCCTGGCTGAAATTGCCACTATTTGAACACCCAATTTTAAAGCAAGTTCATCTACAGCTATTTCAATCCCGGCATTGCTGGCCAGGTCCATCATGTTTAACGCAATGATAATGGGAATCCGCAAATCCGCAACCTGTGAAAACAGAAGTAAGTTTCTTTTAAGATTAGACGCGTCGGCAACGAATACAATTAAATCAGGATGCACCGGACTTGTTTTATCGGCAAGGGCATCCATAACGATTCGCTCATCCCTGCTTTTAGGATAAAAACTATAGGTGCCTGGCAGATCAATTATACGGACTAAACGTCCATCAGGCAGAGTCGTAAAACCCTCCTTCTTTTCAACAGTAACACCAGGAAAATTGCCTATTTTTTGACTGAGTCCGGTAAGAACGTTAAATAGCGTAGATTTTCCCGAATTGGGATTCCCAACCAGTGCTACCCTTAACTCCTGACTCACTTATTATTGCATTATTATTGTAGAAGCTTCGTGCTTCCTAAGGCTTAGAGAGTATCCGGAAACGGTTATTGCCATGGGATCTCCGAGCGGAGCAATGCGTTCTACAACAATGGATTCACCTGGCAAACAGCCCATCTCCATGAGTTTTATCGACATCTCAAGATCAGTAAATTCCTTGATTATTCCTGTTTGACCCGGTTCTAATTGTGAAAGCCTCATATTTACAAATTATGAACAAAAATAAAGCTTAATTAAATTAATTCCAAATAGATGGGCGTCTATTTAAAGCAATAAAATCAATTATTTCCTGGTACGAAAACCTGCTGATACTTGCTGATCTGAGGACACTTGCATCCTTTGTTGAAGATTCCGCAAGATCCCAGACTCAACAGTGCCAAAAGGCATAATATCTTACAACAATTTTTCATTAAATCGGATTCTATGTAAAAGGATATAGCTGAAAATCCCCATACCAACACCCGTCATATCAGCAAATAGATCCCACCATTCTGCAGCACGGTATGTAAATATTGTTATCTGCAAAACTTCGATCAAAACTCCTAAAGCTAACGTTACTACAAGTATTTTAAGTATGGTTAATGTTCTGTAAGTGTAACTGCTTTGCTCTTTTATTTTTCCGTAAAAAAGAAGAACGGTAAGCACAAAAAAGAAACCAGTATGCGCTAGTTTGTCAAATCCTTCGAAAAAAGTGACGCCTAAACTGCTGCCCGGATCCGACATCGGCATCTCGCACATTATCAAAGTAAATATTGCCCACAGAATGGCCAGATACTGGTACCTTAGGGTTTTTAACATTTATGCCCCCACCAGAGTCTTATAATCGGAAGCAGACAATAGCTTATCAAGCTGTGAAAGATCAGATATCTCAATCTTAACCATCCAACCATCTCCATACGGATCGGTATTAACAAGTTCCGGGTTGGTGTCCAACTTCTTATTTAATTCTTTTATAGTTCCAGTAATTGGCATCAAAAGATCAGATACAGTTTTCACAGCCTCAACAGTTCCAAACTGATCTTCTTTTGTTACCTCTTTACCAAGTGTGTCAATTTCAATGTAAACGATGTCTCCTAATTCGTGCTGGGCAAAATCAGTTATGCCTGCGTACGCTATATTACCTTCAACGCGTACCCACTCGTGATCATTTGTATATTTTAATTCTTCGGGGAAATTCATTTTCTAGATGGTTTTAAAGTGCAAAAATACTTTAAAGGGAGCAAAGAACAAAGAGTAAAGAATAAAGTGTCTTGTCCTTGTTCCTTTACAGGGATCAAAGAACCGAGAGCCGGTGTCCTTGAGAGTGTTAAATTTGGGGGTAATTCTGCAGAAGATATGATATGCCTTTATTAGCAATGTTATTTGTAGAGATGAGGTCTCTCGCTTCGCTTCGGGAGGACGGGGCCGGTTTGGGGGACTGGAGATTTCTCCTCGCTGCACGTACAAAGTACATCATTCCAGTGTGGTAAGCTCGTCGAAATATTGTCCGCTTTTAAGTTAATAGTACCCAAAAGTTCCGCTTCTCAATAACATGAAAGCTTGTACCCAACCGAAGGAAGTGACTCCAATAAATTAACCATGGATTTATTAAGGGGCACATTTCGACGAGCGACTGCATGTTTTTCATTCAGAAGCCCTATACCGCGAGGAGAAATCTCCCCCCTCCACCAAAGCTGACTGCCGTCATCCCGAAGCGAAGCGAGGGACCCCATTCGTCCAAGCTCAGACGAGGTTCTTGCTTCTACAACGTAAACCTCAAATTCACCCCGAAATTACTAAACGACGTATTAAATGTTTGCGAAGTATAAGGCCTGGTAATATTGCCATCGTAAAACATACGGATTGTGAAACGCTGATCCAGCACATAATCCACATTTGGACGGATGGTGATTCTCTGGTCGCCGGACGAAACCTCTGCATCAAGAACGTCGGCGCGGTATATGACGTTTTTCCTGTCGCTTAATGCGAAATCAAGCTTAAACGTCATATCATTATCCATTTTAAGTCCTTTGAATAATCCGAAAGGAAATCTGAACTTAGTGGTTCGATATCCCCATCCAAACACGACATTATCCTCTTTCTGCTGAGCAATCTGGGTATTTGCAAGGCTGAAGCTTAGTGCACGCGATTTACGATACTCCATCGTTAAGGTCATATTATTCTTTAGTCGCATATCAACTCCAAAGAGAGGTTGGAATTGTTCGAATAAGGTGACCTGCGAAAACTGGTAAAATGGAAGGAAATTGGCGTTTGCATCCCTCACGCTGACAGCACCATTAGTTTCCTGATAACGTACAAGTGAATTAAAGCCATTCACTGTGTAAGTAGAACGATAACCGTGTCGCAGGTCAAAAGAGGTGAATATATCATTGAATAGGCTGAATTTGCTTAGCCCGTTATAAGTTAAATTCCAATTAGGCACGGGTATTTTAGGAAAGCGATTAAGGGAAACTTTATTTGCATCCTTACCTGTATACGCGGCAAGGAATGACGCGATCAGCACATCCTGGGACCCTTTGTTATATCCATCAGCATAACCTCCGCTCGTTCCTGCTGAATTCGGATTAGTTTGTCCTAATCTCCTTGAAATAATTGCCCGGTTCTCTTCAAGCTGTGTAAAAAGTCTGGAGGAATTGTTATCCTTATTTTCTTTCGCAAATGCGGTTCTAAGAGTAAAATAAGAGATTGTATAATCCCCGGTTGTAATTGGGCTGAGATTCTCAAAGTTATTAGTGGAAGGAAGAAATTTAAAATTTGTTGAGTAATTAAAATTTTGTCCTTTAACAGCTGTAAGCTGGATGCGCATATCTCTGATCGGTTCGATCAATGCCTGGAAGTTCATATCCTCACGGTCGGTTGTGATGTATAATTGATTCAAAAGTGAATCCTGGGTGATCCATCCATTTCGAAGCGCTCTTCCCCTTATGTCCTTTTGGTTTCCTAACAGGAAATCATAACCGGGGGCACTGGCGTCAACATCCTGTCCAAGGAAATCAGTCGAAGGTAAATAACCCGGCAGAAAAGTGCCCTGAGTTTTTGAATAGGTGCCGTTAACAGTTTTTAAGCTGGTCAGCAAATTGATAAAGAACTTAGCTGCTCCATTCTCTGCCTGGGCCGCCGACCGTACAAATCCAAACTTGTTGTATAACCCGGTTAGACTTAAGCCGGGATTAACTCGTATCGCACGAGAGTTCTGTATAGTGTTTCCGACATCAATAAGAGGATCTCTCAAAGTAATCAGCGGTTCAGTCTGCCAGTTAAAACCTGCCTGATAAGCCGTAGATATATTCACCCAATCAAGTCCCGGGATTTTATTTATCGGGAGATTGTAGGTAAGATTCAAGCTATGATTATAATCAGTCGTGCGACCCAATTTTTTAAGGTTTTGCCATAAGGTGTCCCGCTTAAGTCCATTAATCCGACCGTCAGGTTCGTCAATAACAGAAAAATTGGTGGCATTAAAATCCAATTGCATCGAACGGGTTAAATTCCAGCTTATACCGTACAGCCGGGACATTTGGAAATTTTTATTAAAGTTAGTGTTTATAGGAAGGAAGTTGTTTGGATCATTATCTCTTAAAGTATTTTCAGAATATAGGCGGTCAACACTGATATTGAAGTTAAGGATTGAAGGCAATAAACTGAAATTGAGATCACGGATGAGGGCCAGACTTTTAGACTTTATAAGTTTCTCAAAAGGCGTAATAGATTTCGCCTGCTTTGCATAATTGTATTGCACGCCTGCACGATATGTCTTTTGGATTGTACTTTCGTTAATGTAATCCCGGTGGTTGAACGCATTGAAAGCATAGGTTGCACTTAGGTTTTCAATATCCCATAAGTGAACTTTGCTTTCGGGATTGGTTTTGATCTTCCGAACGTTCGTAAAGTTAATGCTCTTACGCGAACTATAATCCTCCGTAATGAACCGAAGAGAATCCCGGATACGTCCCGGAGCATTTTGCAAGACTTGCCTGAATTCAGTATCCTGATTCCTCGGATCGTACTGCGGGCTGCCCACTTGAGATGAAAAATTAACATACAGGGGCACCTTTATTCCTGTTCGTTCCGGAAAAAATTTTCCTAACTCTACATTTCCCGAAAGATCGAAAAGCACATCATCTTCGCGGTTACGCTCGCTTACTCTTTTATCGATTGAACCAAAGCCAATAGTGCTTTTGCTTCCGGAGAGAGTAATATCTGCAAAGTCTGCCAACTTCGCGTTTAGACGGGCGGTCGCCGCCCATCCTCCCCGTTCGTCGAAATCTGTCAGACGAAGTTCATTGAACCATACTTGTGCTATTTTATCCAGGCCGTCATCTCCACCAGGACTTGCCGGATTTCGAAGAGGATTACGTACACCAAGCATATAAACCCTAACCTTACTAAGGTCGGGCTGACCTTTTACAATAATGGTATTTACGCCATCCTGGTAAATGAAGGGGCGGTTGATTGGCCATGGTTGCCCATTAAATATTGCATTATTTCGGGCAGCTTTAGCGACCTGAAATAAACTAAGCTCAATGTCAAGTTTGTTCTGGCTGGGCCAGATAGTGGCAGGGTCGCTGGATCCGGGAGGCGTTATCTTAAGCGGAATATCATATTCATAATAATTATCCTGATTATCCGTACCAACCCGAAGGAAAGCGCGCAAATCATTATCCCGAACCTGGTCTCCTTCAGCATGAATAAACATTTCCAACCGTCTGTAAGAACGGAAATCGTTATACGTAGTTCTGAATGCAGCCCGCCCATAACCATCACGGAGGTTACGTACTGCCAGAGAAAGCGATTGCTCATTTTGCCGGGACACCCCCCGGAAATTTGTAATGTCCTGCTCGCGGGTAATCCCGGGGGGAAGCACATAAGGAATCGGAGTACGCTTTCCATTCTCCTCGATATTGACAGCCGTTACGTCGATAGACGAGTTATCCAATCCTGGATTTATTAAGGAAGGATCAGCCAGGACTTTCGTCGGATTATTTTCTGAATTATATCTTCTCCATTCACCCCTTACCAACTGCAGTTTCGCGAGGCGCAATACGGCAGTGTCCACGAAATCTGTCATGAACATCCTGATAAAACGAATGGACTTGAAATCCTCTATGTTCCCTACTTTCTGTACATAATCAGTTACCGGGATTTTAAACTGGATCCAACGCACAGTTTCGGTCGAACCGTTGGCTAACCGCACTGTAGCAGGAACGATGTCAGTGATATAATTAGTTCCTACACTCGCCAGATCCTGTGGGCGAATTGATACTTTATATTGATAATATTCATCCGCCTGAGTAGAATTATTATCCCGGTTAATATCTTCACCATCGGGTAAAGATGTTGCCGCTGTATTTTCAATACCAGTTTGTGCAATTGATTGCTCCGGTGTTTTAGAGTTCCCTTCCGGGTTATTATATTTTTCGTAGCGTTTTAATATCCCTGCATTTTGCTGATCCAGGTTTGAACCCCGGTAGTATTGAAAATCATCTGATGCGGGGTCTTCGTCGAGCACAATACCTGCCTGGGAATTTATGGATGCCTTTGCCTGAGTCAAAAATGGTGCAAACTGCTGTCTTTCGTCGGTACTGGACAGCCCGTCGATTCCCACGTCCTGAAAAGCACGGGCACCGGAATTATTGTCAAAAGCTTGAATAACCGGTTGGAGTTTAGGAACACGTCCCCATTGGGTGGCATCAGTTTTAGCAATATTACCATCTACAGGTAATCCGTTTTCCAGACTTTTCCGCCCATCTTTTAAAATATCTTCGGCGATATTTCCAAGGTTAAAATAAACATCTCCACCCTGACCCGTAGTATTGTAAATAAAAGGGTCAAGCATCCACATCTCTATAAATTCAATATTCAGCGCTTCAAAATCATTGGTCTCCAACTTTCTAAAGATTCCTCCCCAACGGTTTCTCGGATTAGACAGGGTACCATCGGGGTTTAGGGCTGAAGGGCTGAAGTTATAAGGGCCCCGCTGGCGCGGATAAAATGCGAGATCAAAAGTTGGTAAAATAATTGCCTGTCCCGTAGAAGATTCTTTGAATGGGAAAACCTCTCGTTCAAAAACTTGTCGAACATAGTGATTGGAAAGCTCCTTTTTATCCTTGCGTATATTGTCCGGGGTCAGTGAATTTCCGCTCACGAAAAATATCGGGTCAATATTATAGAAAGCCAATCGGGCGCGGTTATAGCCATAGGCCAGGTCATTTGACAGGCGGGATTCAGGGAACAGTTGCGGGGTTCCTGAAATCTGCCAGGCAATTGCACTTTTTATATCAATTAGTGATCTGCTTGCTTCAAAATCATCCAGGTAACTGGCGCCGTTCCTGCTTCCGGCAAAGTTCAATGCCCGCGGATGACCAGGAACCAGGTGTGCGTACTCGCTATTAAATGTTAAGGTGGAAGGCTCTTTAGTATTGATAAAAGGAATTTTATCTACCATCCGCGTTAACCACCGGGAACCCGAACTATAATTTGCGTCGAGACCCCAAATAGTATTGGAAATCGGTTCCTCTCCAATATTGACTTTCTCCGTGAGGGGCTTTTCTGTAAGATTCATAAAAGTTCCGCCGAGGTTTAGCTTATTACTAACCCGGTAATCGAACCTCGATCCTGTTAAAGACCGTTGCTGCAGTCCAAAAAGCTCATTATTTTCAAGTTTAATTCGGATAGGCTGCCCGGAATTAAGTAATGCCTGGTTAATAATGCTCACCATCCCGCCGTTATAATCTACTGTAAAATCAACACCCTCCTGAAGTTGTAGAGTACCTGCCACAACCTGAACAGACCCCTGCGGAACGTTAATCGCGTTTAGTTGAAATACTGAGCCTGCCTGCGATTGATAAGTACCCCGAATCTGATACCTGTTTAACCGCGCGAAAAGCTGTTGAGCGAGTACCTTCGTTGAATCATATAAGGGCTGGTAAACATATTTATCGATAAGATTTCTTTCAGAAACTGGATTGAAGCGTCTTGCCAGGTCTGACCCGAATGGTTCGATGAGCGGGAAGGTTATCCGGCCATTTCGTGGGTCTATAGTTATCCCTTCAACAAAGTCGAAAAAGCCATCCGGCCGCCTGTCATTCTGTTGATTGAGATTATCAAGATTTGTCAACTGAAGCCAGAGCTTTCCAATGGTATTTTGCCCTTCTGTAATTTGAGGAGTTTCCACTCCTGTATCTTCACCCAATCTGAAAATATTTAGTCTGAAATCCGTGCGACTGACCTCATAAGCCCCCAGTGAATAGATATTCTTCATCATCAGGTCCCAGGTTGGTAAACTCGTTTTGAGAGTCTCATTCTTTAGGAGCTTAACAAAGAGCACCTGGGGAGTGGTATTATCAACTAAAACATCCGTCGAAAATTCTCCTACCTGATATTCAACCCCATTTACAGTATACCGAAAAGCAACGGCCAGCACTTCGTCTGCGTTTAGAGAAGTATTAAGTGATATATATCCCAGTCTGGGGTTTAAAGTAAATTCTTTGTCGGTAAGATTTCGTGCGAAAGTCAGCTTTGCAAAGTTGTCAGTTTCTCTATTTGCCTGAAAAAAAGTTATCGCGTCATTACTGTTAGTCTGCCTTACCCCGGGCGGCAAAACCTGTAAAAGATTATTAGACTGCTGTGTAAATCCAGGTCCTGCAAATCCGGCTGGCAGGCCTGAAAACCCCGCTCCTCCACGTACCTGTGCGGTATTGTAAACCTTATTTTCACCAAGATCAATGAGCCCCAGAATGTCCCTGGAGTTTACCGTGCTGTTTGCCCGGTTCGTAACCCAGACTTCAATTTTTGTAATATTGATGTTCGAATTTATTATGGGCGTATTTTCGAGAGCCTTGTTATAATTATTCCTGAAATACTGGGCCAGAAAATAGTGTTTGTTGGTCTCGTAATTGTCGGCTGAAATAGCGAATTCATTTTGCTGTGAACCGTTAGTTATCGTTATCTCACGTTGCTGGGATTTTTGCTGAGAGAATACCGTAGTTACGTTCAGACGCCCAAACTGAAGCTGAGTCTTTAATCCAAACAAGGCCTGGCTGCCGGATATCAATGACGTGCTTAACGGGAGACTTACATTTCCGGCCTCAATTTTTCGGATAATCTCATCATCTTTTCCGGTGTAGTCAAGCTTAATCTGATTTTCAAAATCAAACTGGGCTTCGGTATTATAATTCGTGGTTATCCTTAATTTTTCCCCTATCTGACCAACCACATTCATCTGAATCCGCTGATCAAAATCGAAGTTACCCTGGGTTCTTTGCCTTTCGTTAAACAGGGGGTTCTCATTCCTGTTTATCCTTCCAGAAAACGTTAAATCAGCGGAGCCTTGAGGCCGGATATCAATCGTTGATCCTCCAAATATTTTTTCAAAAGATTTGCTGTTGATCTTTACCGGGGGGATAAAACCAGGTTCCCTCGCTTCAACTAAGGGTAGGTCAGCAAGTTCGCGCCAGTAATTTTTTTTAATAAGCTCATTCTCATATTTCTGATACTCCTCAATACTTAAATACTGGGGCGAACGGTAGAAACGATCTCCAATTTTCTCACGGATAATGTAGCGTTTTGATATCGGGTCGAATTCAATACTGCGTTGAATATTTGAAGGGTTGGGAAGGGTGATGCCTGTGGCTCGCTTTAACTGAATATATCGCGAATCTGCAAAAGGATAAGTAAGTCTCGATGTGTCTTTGGTTGATACGGTATTTTGTGCTAAAACCTGTCCGCTCAATAGAGCAAACAAGAAGAAGCAGACTCTACCCATATTAAACAACGCTGCACTTTTCAACTTCCAAAAATTGATATTAATTATAAGCTTTTAAGAGCTATTTTAATTAAACGTTCAACTGTTAAACCTTCGCCTTCTGATTTCACGGCAGCGTCCAAAGCTTTTTCAGCTATATTTTTATTAAAGCCAAGCATCACCAAGGCTGATAACGCCTCATCCATCGCGGTAATATTGTGAGGCATCGAAATCAATGAGTCCGGTCCTTCTTTCTTCAGTTTATCCTGCAATTCCAAAATCATTCGCTGTGCAGATTTTGGCCCAATACCCTTAATTCTCTGTATTAATGGAACATCACCTTTGACAATTGCAATCTGTATTTCCGCAGGTGTTATTGATGATAGTATCATTCTGCCCGTATTGGGACCGATCCCCGAGACAGATATCAGGTGCAAAAACAAGCGCCTCTCTCCCTCATCAAAAAACCCATATAAAGTATGACCGTCTTCTTTAACATGAAGCCATGTGTAAAGCTTACATCGCTCGGCATCATTTAAAGCTGCATAGGTATTAAGTGATATGTTAATATGGTACCCAACTCCGCCTGCATCTATAACAACATACGTAGGACACTTAAAAACAAGTTTTCCATCAATATACGCGTACATTCTATTTATTTCTGAGATTTATTAACACGACTGAAAAGACCCCTTTTACGCGAGGAGACTTCCTGTTCTTCCTTTGTCTGCGCATCAACAACAGCAATAGTCACCATATTTACAATTTCCCTTACAGAGCTATCAAGCTGCAATACATGCACAGGTTTCTTAAGTCCCAGAAGTATAGGCCCTACGGCTTCTGCACCGCCAAGTTCCTGAAGCAATTTATACGCAATATTTCCCGATTCGAGGTTTGGAAACATCAGTACATTTGCTGGAGCTCCATTTAAAGCACTAAAAGGATAATTATCCTTCAATAGATCAGCATTCATAGCAAAATTGGCCTGCATTTCGCCATCCACAATAATTTCGGGATACTTTTGATGAAGTATCTTCACAGCCTGACGCACTTTTTCGGGCACTATGCCATCATTAGATCCAAAGTTAGAGTAAGATAACATTGCGATCCTTGGCTGTATATTGAACTTCTTTACCGCCCGGTCAATTAACACGGTGATATCCACTAATTCCTCGAGAGTGGGATTTTCATTTACAGTTGTATCTCCAAAAAATACGGGGCCCTTTTTAGTGAGCATCATGTACATCCCTGCTACACGGTTCACCCCTTCTTCAATTCCTATAACCTGAAGCGCAGGCTTTATTGTGGTCCCATAATCTTTAGTGAGGCCTGAAATCAACGCATCAGCCTGGCCGACTTGAACCATACTAGCGCCATAATAATTACGGTCGCGCATTAGCTTCTTAGCCTCTGAGAGCGTGACTCCCCGACGCTGACGTTTCTTATAAAGGTATTCAGCAAACTGGGCAGAAATAGCTTTTTCCTCCATGGGATTAATTATCTCCACACCTTCAAGTTCCAGTTCATGGTCCGCGATAATCTGCCTGATCCGCTCTTTATTACCCAGCAAAATTGGTATAGCTATTCCTTCATCCTTTACTATTTGAGCAGACTTTAATATTTTATAATTATCAGCTTCCGCAAATACGACCCGTTTAGGCGATGATTTGGCTTTATTGGTTACAGCCCTCAGGATCTTATCATCCATCCCCAACCGGTTTTTCAGCTCCTCATTATAAGCCTCCCAATCGGTAATGATTTTTCTTGCAACCCCCGAATCAATTGCAGCTTGAGCTACCGCAGGTGATACCGTGGTGATCAGTCTGAAATCGATGGGTTTAGGAATAATGTAGTCTTTACCGAACTTTAAGTTCCGGGAGTTATACGCAAGATTTACAGCCTCTGGAACTGTCCTTTTAGCTAGTTCAGCAATTGCAAAAACGGCGGCTTTTTTCATCTCCTCATTAATGCCTGTAGCTCTTACATCCAATGCACCTCTAAAGATGTAGGGGAAACCGAGAACGTTATTCACCTGGTTAGGATAATCAGATCGGCCGGTAGCCATAATAATGTCCTTCCTTGTTTTAACTGCCAGCTCATAAGCAATTTCCGGATCAGGATTGGCCATTGCGAAGACAATTGGATTTTTCGCCATTGTCTTTAGCATGTCCGCGGTAAGCACATCGGGCGATGATAAACCAATAAATACATCAGAATCTTTAACGGCGTCGGCCAGAGTGCTAATAGTTCTTTTTGTTGCGAACTCCGCTTTCGTACCCTCGAGATTATCACGGTCTTTACGAATGACACCCGAGCGATCGAGCATCACAATATTTTCCAGCTTCGCGCCAAGACTTACGTACAAACGTGTGCACGAAATGGCCGCTGCTCCCGCACCGTTTACGACAATCTTAATCTTTTCGAGCTTCTTTTTTTGTAATTCACATGCATTTATGAGCGCGGCTGCAGAAATAATGGCAGTACCATGCTGATCGTCGTGCATTACTGGAATTGACATGGCTTCTTTGAGCCTGCGTTCAATCTCAAAGCATTCAGGAGCTTTAATATCCTCGAGGTTTATTCCCCCAAAAGTAGGTTCAAGAGCTTTGACGATCATTACAAATTCGTCGATGTTTTTGGTATCGAGTTCCAAATCAAACACATCAATATCTGCAAATATTTTAAACAGCAATCCCTTGCCTTCCATAACAGGCTTACTCGCTTCGGGGCCAATATCACCCAGGCCAAGAACTGCAGATCCATTACTAATAACTGCAACGAGGTTACCCTTTGCAGTGTATTTATAAACATCTTCTTTATTATCAGCTATTTTTAGACACGGTTCCGCAACACCGGGAGAATAAGCCAGGGAAAGATCACGTTGAGAATTAGTGGGTTTTGTTGGGACCACCTGGATCTTTCCGGGCCGGCCCTGCGAATGATAGTCAAGTGCATCTTGTTTACGATTAGTCTTACTCATTAAGATTGGGAATTGATTTGTGCGTCAAAATTACAATTCTTTTCTTTGATATAATGAATAAAACCGGGCTCAGAGGATTATTAACCGATGAATTCCATTGATCATAATCGATTGATTATAAGCTTCATCCCTGGGTTGATGGCCGATTTTGTTAAGCCGTTGAGTGCTTTTATTTTTGAAACCGTCATTCCGCTGAATTTCTCTGCTATACCCGATAATGTATCCCCCACTTTTACGATATAATTCATGTAAGGGGTTTCAGGTCCTTTGACGGAAGATTTTGGTATTGCTGACAAGCGAATGTTCTGGCCTGGCCCTTCAGTCGAAGCTGATTTACCCAAAGCTGTAATCGTCTCCGGATATTCGTTTTCAAGGCCATTCAGTACATTGTATAGCGATGCAAATGCACCCTTAGCGACATCCGGAATTACTAAAGATTTAGGATTCTGAACAGAGCCGTTAATAATCTGCTTTTTATACGAAGGGTTCAGAATTAATAATTCTTTTAAATCCAGATTGGCTGCTTTAGCGACACTATGGATCGACAGCATTTTGTTGACCTGAATAACATCTGTGAAAATATTAAATCCTGGAGGCCTCGACTCAATTCCGTGATTCTGGTAATAGTTCATTGCGTACACTGTAGCAATAAATGCAGGAACATAATTCTGGGTTTCTTTAGGTAGAAATGCACGAACTCTCCAAAAGTCAGGTATACCGCCAGACTTAACTATAGCCCTGGTAACTGCTCCGGTTCCGCAATTAAAAGCGGCAATGGTTAATAGCCAATCTCCTATTTTTTTGTATGCATCTACGAAATAATGCGCAGCAGCATAACTTGCTTTGACCGGATCTTTACGTTCATCCACATAACTATCCATCACCAGGCCATAACCTTTTGCAGTGGTATACATGAATTGCCATGGCCCGACAGCCCCGGATCTCGAAACTGCGTGAGGATTCAGAGTGGACTCAATTACTGTAAGAAACTTCAACTCATTGGGAAGTCCTGCTTCCATCAAAACTTTTTCGAATATTGGAAAGTAATAGTTGGATAATCCAAGCATTTTGCCAATCTGCTCTTTCCTGTTGAGATAAATATTGATGTAGCCCCGAACATGCTCGTTGTAATTTAAAGGCACAGATTTTTCCAGCGAATCAAGTCTGCTCTTAAATAAGAGATCTTGAAACGAAAGTTCTGGATTGGTGGAGGATGCAGCAACAAGACCTGTGTCCGCGGAAACGGTTTTAGATTTAAGCTTTATTTGGCTAAATTTCCCTAAGCCAATAAATGGCGTGGTTAAAGAGGCATTAGTCCGATCGGCCGTGCACAATAATGCGAGCACGACAAAAGTAAAAGTTCTCATCATA
>NZ_JBKJUM010000106.1:0-8212 GCF_046590655.1 Daejeonella sp. | reverse complement strand
GTCGATTTAATCGCACAAACCGTCTGGTCTGAATCCAGACCGCGGGTGGTAAATTTCTTGGTAGGTGTCTCCCAGGTAATGATAGTTTCGCATAAAGCGTCCGAATTGCTTCCCGGGGCTATACGAACGGCATAATCGACCAGTTTAGGCAGGCACCGGTCTTTTTTAGTGTATACTTTCGTTAATGCTTTCATAAAGGCATCAAACTGGCCATCTCCCTGTGCATTTTCCTCAAATATTTCTCCATCTATTTTCACGGAGATTGTAGCTGAAGGACGTAATCCTTTTGAATGAGTAAGTACATACGATTCAATAGTAACCTTGTCGCAACATGGATTACTGTTCAATACATCTGAAATGATGTAAGGCAGATCTTCACGTGTTACCGTTTCTTTTTGATCGCCAAGTTCAATTACCCTTTGGGTTACTTTTTTAAGATCTTTCTCACTGAGTTTAAGGCCCAGTTCCTGAAGGTTTTTTTCAATGTTGGCTTTGCCTGAGGTTTTACCGAGGGCATAAGTACGTCTTCTCCCGAACCTTTCCGGCAAAAGGTCATTAAAATAAAGGTTGTTTTTGCTATCACCATCTGCATGTATTCCTGCGGTTTGGGTAAAAACATTTTCCCCTACAATAGGTTTATTGGCAGGGATACGGACACCGGAGAATGTTTCGACCAGCTTGCTAATAGTGTATATAAATGATTCTTTTACTCCAATCTCTATCTCTGGCATAAAATCGTTTATCGCGGCCACGGCACTGGACATTGAAGCATTTCCTGCGCGCTCGCCCATTCCGTTTACGGTTACATGCACACCGTTCGCTCCGGCCCGCACGGCTTCCAGAGTATTGGCAGTTGCAAGGTTATAATCATTGTGCGCATGGAAGTCGACATGCATGTCCGGATATCTCGCTTTTATGGCTGAAATAAAGGAGAAGGTTTCTGAGGGAATCAATATACCGAGGGTATCTGGTAATAGTACTCTTTTAATTGGCTGACTGGATAGAAAATCCAGATATTGATAGACGTAATCCGGCGAATTTCGCATGCCATTGCTCCAGTCTTCCAGATACACGTTGGTTGATATACCGTGCGACAATGCTGACTGAATAATTGCTGCGATCTCAGAAAAATGCTTTTCCGGCGTTTTTTTTAACTGGTGAGTAAGATGATTTAATGAGCCTTTGGTTAAAAGATTCTGGACTTTTACCCCCGCTTTGTTCATCCAGTCTATAGAAATACCGTTATCTACAAAAGCAAGAACCTCAATACGTTCAGTATAATTGTGGGTTTTTGCCCAGTCCATAATAGCTTTTACCGAAGTAAGCTCACCATCCGATACGCGCGCGGAGGCAACCTCTACCCGGTCGACATTAAGTTCTTCCAGTAAGAGCTGAGTTATCGTCAGCTTTTCTGTAATGGAAAATGACACTCCGGATGTTTGTTCCCCGTCCCGCAGTGTAGTGTCCATTATTTCTATTTTCCTTCTCACATTTATCGTGTTAATTCTGATGGTTTATAAAGGAAGGTTTTCTGCAAATTCCTCAATCTCGCCTTTAATGTTCTGGAGATAGTCTATATCATCAAAACCGTTAAGCATATTATATTTCTTGTACGGACTAATATCAAATTGTTCCTTTTCTCCGGTTGCTAGCAGCGTAATACATTGATCCTGAAGGTTTACTTCTATTTCTGTTCCAGGATCGGCTTCAATTGCGCGGAAAATATTGTCTGCAAATTCAGGGCTAACCTGAACCGGGAGCACTCCAATATTCAGACAGTTATTCTTGAAGATATCAGCAAAAAAACTGGACACTACACAACGGAATCCATAATCATACACAGCCCAGGCAGCATGTTCTCTTGATGAGCCTGAACCGAAGTTTTTACCTCCAACTAGAAACCTTCCATTGTAAAGCGGGTTATTTAGCACAAAATCTGGTTTGGGAGTATTGTCGGGGTTGTATCTCCAGTCGCGGAAAAGGTTGTCGCCAAACCCAACACGTTCTGTTGCCTTTAAAAAACGTGCAGGTATAAGCTGGTCAGTATCCACGTTCTCTATCGCCAAAGGAACTGCTGTGCTTCTTAATACTGTGAATTTATCGTATGCCATTTTAATATTTTTTTGCGAAATAAGCCGCCTGATTAAACTAATTCTTCCATAAGGTCTCGTGGGTCTGTTACCACACCGGTAACGGCAGCCGCGGCTGCTACCAGCGGACTGGCAAGCATTGTTCGTGAACCCGGGCCCTGCCTCCCTTCGAAGTTTCTGTTTGAAGTGCTCACTGCATATTTTCCGGCCGGTATCTTGTCGTCATTCATAGCCAGGCATGCAGAACAGCCCGGCTGGCGCAAAATGAAACCTGATTCATTGAATATGTCGAGTAAGCCTTCTTCTTTGATTTGAGCTTCTACGATGTGTGAACCCGGGACAAGCCAGGCAGTTACATGGTCAGCTTTTTTCTTGCCTTTAACAATGGATGCAAATGCCCTAAAATCTTCAATTCGTCCGTTAGTACAGCTTCCTACAAACACGTAATCAACTTTTTTACCGATCATGGTGTCTCCCTCACTGAAGCCCATATAATTCAGTGATTTTTCATAAGTAGCGATGCCGCCTTCCACATCGTCTGCATTAGGTATAGTATGCGAAATGCCCATCCCCATACCGGGATTTGTACCATAGGTGATCATCGGTTCAATCGCAGACCCATCGTAAGAGTATTCTATGTCAAATAGGGCATCAGCGTCGGTTTTTAAAGTTTTGTAATACGCCAGGGCTTTTTCCCAAGCTTCGCCTTTAGGGCTGAATTCGCGTCCTTTCACATAATTAATAGTGGTTTCATCCGGCGCAATCATTCCACCACGCGCACCCATTTCTATGCTCAAATTGCAAACAGTCATGCGGCCTTCCATGCTCATGTTTTCAAAAACATTACCAGCATATTCTACAAAGTATCCGGTCGCGCCGGATGTTGAAAGCTGCGAGATGATGAAAAGGGCAACATCTTTGGGAGTTACTCCTTTGCCAAGCTTGCCATTGATATTGATCCTCATTTTCTGCGGCTTGGGCTGCATGATACACTGGGTTGCAAGAACCATCTCAACCTCGGAGGTACCAATCCCGAAGGCGATAGCACCGAAAGCTCCATGTGTTGAAGTATGCGAATCTCCGCACACGATAGTGGCTCCCGGCTGGGTGATCCCGTACTCAGGTCCGACAACGTGTACAATTCCATTTTTCTGATGACCTAATCCCCAGTGACTGATTCCATATTCGTTAGAATTAGATTCAAGGGCCTTTAACTGATTTGCTGAAAGCGGATCTGCAACGGGCAGGTGCTGGTTCCAGGTAGGAGTATTATGATCCGCTGTTGCGAATGTCCTCTCTGGGTATAGAACTCTGATGCCTCTGCTTTTTAACCCTAAAAATGCTACCGGACTTGTAACCTCATGGATAAGGTGGCGATCAATAAATAACACATCCGGACCACCATCTATCTTTCGAACTACGTGAGTGTCCCACACTTTGTCAAATAATGTCTTGCTCATTTTTTAAGTTATAAGTTATAAGTTCTACCTGCCTACCGCAGGCAGGCGTTATAAGTGGCCCTCGCCAAGTCTTTAGTCTTTAATTTTTGTTCCCTGCCTACCGGCAGGCAGGTTTGTTCTTTGCTCTATTAAACGAATTTATTCAGTGCGTCCAGATACGCATTTGCCGAAGCCCTTACAATATCGGTACTGAAACCATAGCCCTTATATGATTTTCCTCCATCAGTAACACGCATATCCACCTTGCTCACATCGTCACTTCCACTATGAATTGCATGGATGTTGAATTCTTTAATGTTGAAATTACGCCCGATAATCTTTTCAATCGCTTTAATTGTAGCATCCACAGGACCATTGCCTATTGAGGTTGCACGATGGTCTTTACCATTATACTTTAAATCAATGGTTGCTTCAGGTGAAGATTGATCGCCGGTTGTAACTTGCAGGGAATTAATTGCCAACCCGTTTTTATAATTCTGCTCCGTCTCAATTCCCATAAGAAACAGGATATCATCATCCTTAATTTCTTTTTTGCCATCAGCCAGGATTAGAAAACGTTCATAAACCAGATCAAGATCTATGCGGTCAACAGTATATCCTAAACGCTCCAAATGATGTTTCAGAGCATGACGGCCGCTGCGTGCTGTCAGTATGATCTCAGACTGATCAATACCCACATCCTCAGGATTCATTATCTCATAAGTTTCGCGATGCTTTAATACACCATCCTGGTGAATGCCTGAGCTGTGTGCAAACGCGTTTCTTCCCACTATTGCTTTATTTGGCTGCACTGGCATGCGCATCATTCTACTTACCATTCCGCTCAGTTCATACAGGTGTTTACTGTTGACCTTATGATGGAAGTTTAGAGAACCATGTGTTTTAAGAATCATGACGACTTCTTCGAGAGAAGTATTACCGGCCCGTTCACCAATACCGTTAATAGTACACTCTACCTGTCGCGCGCCATTTTCAATCCCGGCAATGCTATTTGCTGTTGCAAGCCCTAAATCATTGTGGCAGTGGACAGAAATAACTGCCTGATCTATATTTTTAACGTTTTCTTTAAGGTACAGGATCTTTGAGCCGTATTGTTCGGGCAGGCAGTATCCATTAGTGTCGGGGATGTTTACCACTGTAGCCCCGGCAGCTATCACAGCTTCGATCATCCGTGCTAAGTATTCATTATCAGCCCGGCCAGCATCTTCAGCATAAAATTCAATATCCTCAACGAAGCTTTTTGCATATTTCACTGCTTCAACGGCGCGTTCAAGAACTGCTTCTCTGGTACTGTTAAATTTGTATTTGATGTGCATGTCGGAAGACCCGATGCCTGTGTGGATGCGTGGAAATTTTGCGAACTTCAATGCCTCAGCAGCACAATCGATGTCACCTTTATTCGCGCGTGTTAAAGCACAGATTATGGGTTCTCTAATTGCTTTCGAAAGCTCCACTACACTTTGAAAATCACCAGGGCTGGAGATTGGAAACCCAGCTTCAATAACATCTACACCCAGTTTTTCGAGGGCTTTTCCAATCTCAATCTTTTCTACCGTTGATAACTGGCATCCTGGAACCTGCTCTCCATCACGAAGAGTGGTGTCAAAAATGTAAATTCGATTTGGGTCGTGTAACATGTTTTTTTAGTTGTGCCTAGAACTTATTTCCCCGGTTGATTTTCAGGCCTCAAGCTCCTTACCGCCTGCCCTGCCTGCCATATTTCGCTATCGCGAACAATCTTAAGTTCTGCTTCCAGTTTTACACGGTAATCCGGTTCGCTGTTAAGTTTAATGGTACGCTCGGCTTCTTTACCGGAGGCAACGCTTTTATACAACTCGTCGAAAACAGGCTGGGTTGCATCGCGAAATTTTCCTTTCCAATCCAATGCACCACGTTGGGCAGTCGTAGAACAATTCGCATACATCCAGTCCATACCGTTTTCAGCTACCAATGGCATTAAACTCTGAGTAAGCTCTTCGACCGTTTCATTAAATGCTTCAGAAGGAGAGTGGCCGTTGGTACGAAGTGTATTGTATTGTGCTTCGAAGATTCCTGCGATAGCACCCATTAAAGTGCCGCGCTCACCTGTAAGATCAGAAAATACTTCTTTACGGAAATCAGTTTCAAAAAGATAACCTGAACCCACGCCGATACCTAAGGCAATAGCCCGTGTTCGACCTTTGCCGGTTGCATCCTGATGAACTGCAAATGAAGAGTTTAGACCTTTTCCTGCCAGGAATAAACGACGAAGCGAAGTTCCTGAACCCTTTGGTGCAACAAGAATTACATCGACATCAGCTGGTGGAATGATACCCGTTTGATCTTTGTATGTGATACCAAATCCATGAGAAAAATACAATGCTTTCCCGGGAGTCAGGTACTTCTTGACAGTAGGCCAAAGTGCAATTTGACCTGCATCTGATAAGAGATACTGGATAATAGTTCCTTTCTCAGCGGCTTCTTCAATTTCGAAAAGAGTTTCGCCCGGTATCCAACCGTCTGCAACAGCTTTATCCCAGGTTTTTGAATCTTTGCGCTGGCCAATGATCACTTTGATACCGTTATCACGCAGATTTAGTGCTTGTCCAGGCCCCTGAACGCCATAACCAATAATTGCTACAGTTTCATCTTTTAAAACTTCGCGAGCTTTGTCTAAGGGAAATTCTTCGCGGGTTACTACTTCTTCATTAACTCCACCGAAATTGATTGTTGCCATATTCTTTATTTTTACTTTGTGTTTCTTTTATGTTTTCTTGTTGATTGCTTAGTTTACATGGTAAAGATCTTCTGCCCATCATTGAGGTATTCGTTTTCCGACACTTCCTCGCCCGGTTCCAATCTCTCAAATTCACGCAACTTTGAATTGAAGCCATCACTGTGTTTGATGATCGCTACTCGCGCGCTTCTCACGAATTCAATTAAACCGAATGGCTGGAGTATCTTAATAAGAGCGTCAGTTTCCTCTCTGTGCCCTGTAGTTTCAAAAACCGTGTAATCTTTGCGGATAACAACGGCACGTGCCCCATTCTCCCGAAGTAACCGTTCAACACTGGCCTTTTCTGCAATAATATCTGTTGGTACTTTGTACAAAGCCAGCTCCTGCCAGATCACATCTTCGTTTGTGTTGAAGTATACTTTTAGAACTTCGACCTGTTTCTCAATCTGCCGAGACAGTTTTCTAACAACGTCTTCCGTTTCGTTCACTACTATATTGAAACGATGAATACTCTCAATCTCGGAAGGAGAGGTATTAAGGCTATCGATATTTATTTTCCTTCTTGTGAAAATAATTGCGATCCTGTTAAGGAGACCGATTTGATTTTCAGTATAAACAGTAATGTTATATTCCTGCTTAGCCGGGTTTGTTTCGATATCTTTCTGAGTGCTCATATAATCTCTTTTAATGTGGTATCCTATTTCAACCTGATCTCTGCAACACTACAGCCCTGTGGTACCATAGGAAATACATTATTCTCTTTTGTGACCATTACCTCCAGTAAAAATGATCCTTTATGGTTAATCATTTCCTCAAGAGACTCATTCAAGTTTTCGCGTTCTGAAACGTTTCTACCTGCGATGCCATAAGCTGCAGCGAGTGCTACAAAATCAGGGCTTGCGATATCAACAAAAGAATAGCGATGATCATTAAAGAGCTCCTGCCACTGCCGCACCATTCCTAAGAATCGATTGTTAAGAATCATAATTTTTACGTCAACGCCGCTTTGCATAATTGTTCCCAGTTCCTGTAAGGTCATTTGGAAACCACCATCACCAATAACTGCCACTACAGTGCGGTTTGGTGCGCCGTATTTAGCGCCGATTGCTGCCGGCAAAGCAAAGCCCATGGTTCCAAGTCCGCCGCTCGTAACATTGCTGCGTGTATGATTTAATTTTGCATAGCGGCATGCTACCATTTGGTGCTGCCCAACATCTGTTACAATAACTGCATCTCCATTTGTAAGTTGATTCAGCTGATGAATAACTTCGCCCATAGTTAACTCGCCGGAAGTGGGATGAAGCTCATCATTTATGACTGCCTCCACTTCCTTTTTGGTATACTCCCTAAATTTAGCAAGCCAGGCAGGATGGGTTTTTGCATGGACAAGTTCTGTCAATGCAGGTAAAGTTTCCTTACAATCGCCCCACACCGGCACAGTGGTCAGCACATTTTTATCGATCTCTGAAGGGTCGATATCGAGATGTATTATTTTCGCTTGTTTCGCATATTTATCCAGGCGTCCGGTAACGCGGTCATCAAACCTCATCCCAATAGCGATTAAGACATCACATTCATTTGTAAGTACATTTGGCCCGTAATTACCATGCATACCAAGCATTCCAACATTTTGCGGATGGTTGGTAGGAATTGCGCCTGCTCCCAATATGGTCCACGCTGCAGGAATTCCGCTCTTTTCAACAAATGTTTTAAACTCTTTTTCAGCTTCGCCAAGGATAACGCCCTGGCCCCAAAGAATAAATGGTTTTTTGGCTGAATTTATCAGGTCAGCTGCGTTCTGAACATATTCCGTGCGGATTATTGGTTTTGGTCTGTAGCTTCTGATGTGATTGCATGGGATATAACCGGCAAAATCAAATTTTTGGATTTGAGCATTTTTGGTTATATCGATAAGTACCGGACCGGGTCTTCCGCTTCTGGCGATG
>NZ_JBKJUM010000162.1:0-8101 GCF_046590655.1 Daejeonella sp. | reverse complement strand
CTCAATTTCTCTTTTTACAGAATTAACAATCTGTAAATACTTAGGAGTAATAGAGTATTCATCCACGCTGATCAAATCTATCATTCCTAACTTTTTCATAATATTCGGATTTATTTGCCCTTCGAAAATTCCATTTCTAAATTACGCCCCTAATTGCGCATGATTAATTTTACTGAATTAAATATTGGGAAAAATCTTCTGTCTTTTCACAACCCAGTTAGAATCTGTTATTTGGCTCCCCCTTAACTCTGCACAGAAGGATATTTTAGATCAAAGATCTTTTATTTTTTTCATTCCCAGGAGCTTTCAAGTGATTTTGCTAATTGGCCTATAATTTATTATTATTTTTAAGCTGGAAGCTATAATGCTTTTATAAATGTATACAGAAAGTGTTGAGTGGAAAGATCGCGGTGGAAACAACCGGAGAGAGCAGCGCAGCTGGTATTATTAATTGCAATTAATTCATACTGGCGCTGGTTCAAAACGTATCTGTACTAGAAAGAACGGTGCTATCCAAGTAACTAACAAAATGACAGAAAAAATGAGGCACATGCCTAAATTATTTGGCGATCGTGTTGCCGCATAAACTGCTTTAGTGCCCACTCTTATTCCCCATATCTGTAATTTGCTCTCCGGGAAGAGACCTGGTCCCCGTTTATTAAAAATTCATTTATATCTCCCAGTTTTTGAAGATTATCAGAAAGATGGAAATCAAAAGCCATCCTTCCGTTTTGGGTCAGCAGGCTCGTTGGTAGACTGATCATCATTTGGTTGCCCTCTATTTTTTAATGGCAGACTGGCCTTCTGACCTATATTTCCATCTTTATCCATTCTGGATATAGTTGTACGGGTAGCTTCAGTTACATCTTTATTGACTACAAAATCATAACCTTCCCAACCTGTGGCTTTGTTCTGGTCTGCATCTATAAATAACAGCATCCAGTTTATGTCTTTTTCTGAGGACAATTTCTCCACGGTCTGAATGTAAAAATAGATGTTTTTCAAGTCATGCGCTACTTTAATGGTACTGATATCATTTCTTCCTGTTCTGTTAAGATAAGGCCCTGCCATAAAATTCCCAGGTGAATTTCGAGGTTCGGTATCGTATATGTGGTCGTAAAAACTGATTCCCGTGCTTTCCCACTGGCTGAATGTTCCACGAATATCTATAGGTTTCGACGGCATAACCTTTTCTGGTTGACTGGTTCCTTTGTACTTCCTGATACCTGCTAAAAGCTGGTAATAGTAATTATCAGAATGACCGCCTTTCATAGGTTCTATATCACGGCTGTATTCCTGGTTATACTGATCTATGAAATATACATCTCCGGTCTTAAGTTCTTTACCCACTTTGCCGAGCTTAGCGCCAGGATAGAAGTCCCACTTTTTGAGTTCGTTCTGAATATCATCTTTCATAGTCTGCTTTCCGGCGGTCCATTCATTCCATCCGGTTACAAAAACAAATTCAGGATCTATGGATAGGGCTCTTTCCCATTGTTCGGCGAAGTGTAATCCCTCTCCTGTTTGGGGAGTAAGATTTAACGGAGATGACTGCGCAAATACAGTCCGGTAGTTTGAAGCGAATAGATGAACAAACAGAAAAAGAATTACACAGAATTTCGGCTTCATGAAATATTATTTAAACGGTCTTAATTATTGCTAATTTATTTACATGCGCTGAATTAACTATCCTGAAGCATCCTGATTTAAAGAAATTCTTACCGGCACTTAGATTCCAATCACTCCATATGAAAAACTTTTTCCAGAGATGTGGCAACTGGAGAATTATCAGGATTTGTCTCCATAATATCTGACATATAAGCCCACCATTCTTTAACAATTTCATTTGCACCTATGTCCTGCGAAGAATGCTGAACGGAGGTTTTTTGCACTGCAAAAAGGGTATCTGTTTCTTCGTCCAGAAAAATGGTGTAGTCACTTATCTTATATTTTTTCAATAAGCTCTTTAAGGCTGGCCAGATATTCTCGTGGCGTTTCTTGTACTCCCCGGCATTACCGGGGATGAGTTTCATCTTAAAAGCTATTTTTTCCATGATTGTATTTTAAAGCCAAACCAAAATTACCATATGCCTGATTGAAGCCTCCTACCTGATCTGATAAGGAACATAGGTTTTCATCTATACCTCATCAGAAAATGCATTGAAACTGAGCCATGCCTTTCTCGGATTGTCGGGTCATGATAACTCATAACTCTTTCTCAGCCTCGGGGCTGCTTATAGTTGCCGTCAATATTTACCAAAAGCACAAAATGATCATTTATATCTTTCCGAAAGTTCTGCAGGCATAGCCGATGGCTGATAGATTTTCCCGGACCCTCTGTCACCCTGCGGTTTATAATGATCGCTGGTTTTAGTACTTTCAGGAGTATACTCTTTTTTGGCCGACTCGTGTTTCCACCAATTCAGCCAGGTATTTTCCAGCGCTGCAGCAACTTTCGGGAACTGCCTGGATACATCTGTAGTTTCCAGTCTATCATTTCTGAGGTCATACAACTCCCATCCGGATCCGTCAACTTCAGCCATGCTCCATTTATCTGTCCGGATTGCCCTGTTATCCATATACTGAAAAAACATCGGGGTTTTCCTGAGGGCACTGAAAAAGGCTTCCTTTTGGGAGTCGACCTTTAAAGCGGCTAGGTAAATTTACTTTTTACCTAGCCGCTTTTTCTATTTTGCTGACTGAGATTGAGAACCGTGTAGTAAAGTAGCAGAGCATCCAAATTATGCTTACCAAAAGTCCGGTTGTAATTTACATAAGCCTGAAAATTGGAAAGACTTGAGAATCCATTTGAGCCTGTAATAGATAAAGGACTTTCCACATCGTTTGCAAAGTTTCTAAAATAGACACTATCCCGGCCGTCAGCACCTTTTAAAACCGGATCAATTACCTGAAGCTTTCGTACATATGATTTTGAAGCATTCAAGTTATTAAGCGCCCGGGAATCGAATGAAATAACTGCTTTCGCAGAAAGCCCGCTTGTAATAAAATCAAGTTTTTGCTCCATACCGTAGGTAGCGGTTACATTGCTCCTGGTTTGCTGCCGGTATCCGGTCCTGTTCAGTATCCCGAACGGGGGATTTTGCATGATCGGTGTGGTAACTACTCCATTATCCGGACTGAGCGGCCCTGGGATATTAGACGGCAAATCAAAAATGTTTGCCAGAATAAATAGAGAGGGGGATGCTCCACCCTGCCCTGTTGAGGCTACTCCTACCCCAAACGGTGAATTTTGCTTCTCTAAATAACCTGCAATATTTAAAAAAGATTTTAATGTCGGATTGATCTGCAAATCAATATTTGATCTGAAATTATAACGGTTTAACTTGAAACTCGGATCATAATTTAAGCCTTTTTCGATTTTAAACTGACCGCCCTGATTTAAGACACCGGCATTTACAAAATATCTTACGGCCTTACCGGCTCCGGAAATATTAAGATTAAAACGCTGTTGGAGTGAATAATCTTTTATCAGCAGATCATTCCAATCTGTATTAGGATATCTTAAAGGATCTGAACCCGATCTGTATGCTTCTAATGCCTGCGGAGAATAAGCATCTCCTTTCCCGTCGTTTCTCTGGGCAAGGTTCCTTAAGGTTGCAAAATCAAAAGCATTGACCGGATCTGCAAGCCTTGTAAATCCCTGAGCAGCTGTTTCTGTTGTAACATTGATTTCAGGAATTTCAGATTCACCTCTTTTGGTAGTTACGAGTATTACACCGTTTGCTCCCCGAACTCCAAATATGGCTGTCGAGGAGGCATCCTTTAAAATAGTAACAGACTCCACCTCATTCGGATCTATATATGTTAAATCTCTTTCTTCCCCATCAACCAATATGATAGGAGATTGGGCATTAACAGTTCCCTGTCCACGAATAAAAATCTGGGTTAAATCTCTTCCCGGCTCACCGCTTCTCTGAAGGGCGGTCAATCCTGGTAAACGGCCAGCCAAGGTAACTGCCAAGTTTGCAGAGGGACTTTGCTTTATTTCTTTTGTCTGGATAGAGGCGATGGCCCCGGTAACAGATTCCTTTTTCTGAGTACCGAAAGCAACTACAATAACCTCATCAAGCCCCTGGTTATTGGTAGATAAACTTACATTGATTATAGTCTGATTGCCCACATAAACAGCTTCTTCCTGATATCCGATAAACTTAAAAACTAAGGTGGAATTTGGAATAACTTCTATACTATACTTCCCGTTTAAATCAGTTACTGTTCCTTTTGTAGTACCGCTAATTATAACGGATACTCCTGGTAAAGGACCAGAATCTAAAGAGTCTGTAACCGTACCATTGATTCTTGTTGGAGTTTGTGAAAAGGCTGTTAAACTACAGCAAAGTGCTATAGTCAACAAGGCTAAATGTTTTCCGCGAAAAACATAAAGTAAAGAGTTTGTACACATTTTAATTAGTTTTAAATTTTATGGTGCATATGAACTTTAAATTAGTTCATAATTAATACGATTCTAACACTAATGCATTTCTCTGGCAACCTGTAGCATCCTGCCATAGTTATTTTCAGACGGTAAGCATTCTTCGAATTATACTTAGATGGCCACTTCGGACTGTATAAAAAAGGGAATTTATGAAGAAAACGGAATCAATACACTAGAGGGAAGGCCTTAGTGTAATATAAAATGGAACCTCATGATGGTCCAAACTATTCGATAGAACAGTTTTTGCCGCCATAGTACCCATCATTTTGAAATCAGTTGATATCGTTGTGATACCATTCAAAAGAAGTTTTTTAAGCGGAGTTTCATTATAGGAAATCAGGCCTATATCTTTACCCAATTTCAGATCCTGCGATATGATCTTTTCTAAAAGATAAACCAGGTCATCTTCCATTACATTGATAAAAAGCTGACCTTTCTCAATAGGCTCGTTTTCAATATCATTTACCATTACGTAATTAAATGCGTACTGCTGGCAAAACAGCTTTAGCCCCTTAAGTATCTCTTTTGGGTAATAGCTCTTCCTGGGGAACACAATTTTAATTGTATGATATTTAGATAATTTAAGCCTTATTTTACTTAAAGCACCGTAAATATCTTTTTCAAAGTTCTCATAAATTGCTGCATAGTGGCCATTTACTCCAGCGACCTGCTTATCCAAAAGCACGAGTTTTTCTTTAGGGAGTGTATTGATAATTTCGTGGGCATTTTCTCCGCCTTCCACAAAATGAGGGATTATGACGTAATGAGAATAACCGTTCGTCTTGTTTTGCAAAAGCTTTTTGAAAATTGCAAAATCATTATTGTAAATATAAAAATCTATAAATGCCTGCTCACCCAGCGCATCAACAAAAGCGTCGTAAATTATTTTCTTATGTGCAGATAACTTGTTAAATAATAAACAAACCCGGATATTTTTTTTAAATTCTGTATTTAAAATATAATAACCTTTCCCAGGGACGGAGTTGATGACCCCAACTTTTTTAAGATATTTATACCCTTTTTCAGCAGTATCACGAGAAATCTCCAGGATATAACTTAACTCATTAATAGATGGAAGGAGATCACCTTTTTTTAATTTTCCGTTTTCAATAGCATTGATTATAGAATCCCCCAACTGAAGGTACTTAGGGGTAGCAGAATAAGCTTCTATCTGAATAAAGTCGCTAAAAATTTCTTTTTTCATCTGTATGTGGACTATGATTTTGGGACATTTATTGAAGGCCCGTCTAAAACAGCAGATATAGAACAATCTCTGGTTTTCTATGTTTTATATCCTTCATGCATGGTCAAATCAAAGTCCTGTGGCTATCGTTACCGCACCTCTTTCCTTTATCAAACGCTCCCTAACATGTAAACTTCTGTATAGCGAAAGCGGATCTAATGACGCTCCCGACCTTAGACGAGCCTCAGCAACAAGAGCCCTGACATCCGTACGAAAAACAGATTGTAAAATCTCCTGACATTTGACCACATCATTGTTATACTGCGCTTCTTTTAATACCTTCCTGTCAACCAGCAAGGCCTGGGCATAAGAAATCATAATTGCCTCTACCGACTGCAACAAATCCTCAAGCGGGTCTTTAACATTATGAGATGCATCTATCATCCACCCTAATCCGCTAGCGTGGTTCATATTTTTCGCATCCATTCCCTCAACAAGTTCATTAAATATCAGGAATAGCTGATAAGGCTTCATGCTTCCCGCTGTAAGGTCGTCATCTCCGTACTTGGAGTCATTAAAATGGAATCCTCCCAATTTACCCTCCATTAGTAATAAGGATACGATCTGTTCGATATTTGCATTCGGCAAGTGGTGTCCCAGATCGACAAGGGTATAAGCTTTAGGTCCTAATTTATTTGCGTAAAGAAGAGACTGACCCCAATCTCCCACCGTAGTAGAGTAAAAGTTCGGCTCGTACGCTTTATACTCAACAAACATCTTCCAACTTTCTGGTAAAGCGGCATATATTTCTTGAAGGCTTTCCAATGTATTCTGGAAAGCTTGCCGAAAATTTAACTGTCCTGGGAAACACGATCCATCGGCAAGCCATACTGTCAATGAATCCGATCCGAGATTTACCCCCTGCCTGATCACTTCAATGTTGTGTTCAATAGCCTGTTTCCGTATGGCTTTATTTACATTTTGAAGAGACCCAAATTTATAGCTATAGGGCTGCTCTTTCTGATCCTGGAAAGTATTGGAGTTCATCGCATCAAATCGCAATCCTTTTTGTGATGCTAAGGTCTTAATGGCATGGTGATCCGTCGGAATATCCCATGGAATATGTAAAGAGATAGCTCCGCTTGATCTATTAAGCTGGTGCAAAAGGCCTATATCTTCTATCTTTTCTTCCAGTGTTCGCGGTTCTCCCCCTCCGGAAAATCGCCCGAAGCGTGTCCCCCCGGTTCCTAATGCCCAGCTGGGTATAGCAATCTGAAATTCCATCAGCTTATTGACTAAATTGTCAATTCCCGGAATCTGGGATACGAGAAAATCCATTTTTTGTTGATGTGACTTTTGCAGCTCGCTGTTTTGTTGTTCTATCTGATAATTTTCAATTGTCATAAACTTTCCAAAAACTCTTCGTATGTAACTGCTCCTATTTCTTACCGATACTTAATACTAATAAATTTATTTATTGTCTGGATGGTTCAACGTCCTTAAGATAGTATGTACTCTTATCTCACAAACGCCATAGCTATACCCCCGTCTACATTAAGCACATTGCCAGTAGATTTTTTTAATAATCCTCCTACAAAAGCAAAACAAGCATTGGCAATGTCATCTGGAAGGATAGTCTCGTTTAATAGGGTTCGCTTTGCATAATATTCAGGGAGTTCTCCGACTTCAATTCCATAAGCCTTGGCTCTTCCTTCAGCCCAACCTCCAGCCCATATATTACTGTCGGAGATGACTGCATCCGGGTTTACCACGTTTACCCGGATCTTATCAGCTCCCAGTTCTGCGGCATTCAACCTGCTTAAATGTAACTGCGCTGCTTTTGCGGAACCGTAACCCGCGTTATTTGGGCCGGAAACAAGCGCATTCTTGCTTACAATATTGATCACATCGCCACCGAGACCTTGTTTTCGCATCATTTTCACACAGGCTTGGGTAATCCTGAACTGACCCTTTACCAATACATCATACAACAAATCCCAGTCTTTTTCTGTGTGGTCCTCAATGGTTTTTGAAATTGAAAGGCCCGCATTATTAATTATAATATCCACACCGCCAAAAGACAGCGATGCAATTTCAAATGCGTTCTCGATCTGTTCGCTATCAGTTACATCCAGAGTTGCTAGTACATAAGCGTCTTGACTATAGAGTTCGTTGAATTCTTCTCCTATGCCATTGAGCCGTTCGGTATTCATATCGTTCAGAATAACTACTGCACCTTCATCCACAAACTTTTTAGCAATGGCCTTTCCAATTCCGCCTGCACTGCCTGTTATTAAAGCAATTTGTCCGGAAAGAGCCTTGGGCTTGGGCATGCGCTGTAATTTTGCTTCTTCCAGCAGCCAATACTCTATATTAAATGCCTCCTGCCTCGGCAGGGATGTATATTCAGAAACGGCTTCGGCCCCTTTCATCACATTAATGGCATTGGTGTAAAACTCTGC
>NZ_JBKJUM010000152.1:0-9689 GCF_046590655.1 Daejeonella sp. | reverse complement strand
CACTGTTCTTTATAAGGGAGCAGATATGTTTTATAAGCAGGCACAACATGATTATTCCATTTGTACAAGACGGAATCTTCAGGATAACCCCGCTCAATTAAATCCCGCTTTAAACGCCTTTTCAAAGCGATTTCCTCGTCTGTATCAATGAAAATCTTGAGATTCAAAAGCTGAGCAATATCTTCAAAATGAAGGATGAACAAGCCTTCAACAATTACTATTGGTGCAGGTTTAATCTCTAAAAGCCTGGGTTCAACGTTAGGATTATTGAATGTATATTCCTTTTGGAGTACCGTTTCACCATTAATGAGTTTGGATATATCACTCATGAACAGATTGTTGTCGATTGTACCTGGTTCGTCGAAATTGTAGAGTTTATTTTCCTCCGCGCTCATGTTGTGTGCGACCCTAAAGTAATAGTCGTCCTGGGAAACAAGACATACTTCACTCTCTTTAAAATGATTTAAAAAACACTTCAGGAAGAAAGTTTTTCCGGAACCACTTCCTCCTGCGACACCAATTACAAATGGCTTTTTACTCATTAGGAACTCCGTATACTAGTGTCGCCTGAAATCTTTTATCCAGCGCACCTACCATATCGGCTGTCGCTTTCGTAATCACGATGATAGCATCTCTTGTAGACTCATTCTGAGTGAATTTACCTACAACTTTAGTAAAAGTACTCTTTCCGGACATTGGATTTGTGATCTTTATAATAGTACCGATAGGAGCTGTTTGATGAAGTGCCAGCATTTTGGTTCCATCAAGATTTTCGTCGGAGATCCAAATTGCAACTCCATGCTGATCAACTTCGCGTAAGCCATATCTTGCAGGGGGTAGTTTTAAACGGTCGATTGCGTTCTTGTTACTGTCGATTTCAGTCGATGATGTCCTCGGTTCTACGCGAGGTGTGTCGATTCGTACGGCAAGTGGGGGCGTGATCTCAGTAGCCGTTCCGTATGGCACCTTAATGATCTGGCCAATAGCAAGGTTACTGCTGGTCAAATTATTTAAGGTCTTTATATCTTCAACAGTAGTATTGAATTTTCTGGCTATAGCGATAAGATATTCCCGGGGGCCTACTTTATAATCGATAACAGCCATTTTTGACGGAGATGTAAGGGGATTCTGTGAAGGCGCTGGTATTTGTGCTTCTGCATACGACCGCTCAGTAGGAACTCTCAAAATGGTGCCTATTTGCAAAGTCCGATTGCTGTTAAATTGAATTATAGCTTGTGGTGTGACATTATATTTACGACCAATAGAATAATAAGTCTCTTTTACTTCAACCTTGTGCACTATCGTTTTTTTACCGTTAAGGTTCTCTACACTTATTGAATCTATTTTTATTGATGCATTTGCGGTAAAAAATGCCACCCCAAAGCAAAATGATAAAACTAGTCTTATGAGCATTTATGAATTTTGTTAAAAGTTTGCAATTATACTAAATAAGTGACCATTTCTTCTTTACCCCTAATATAGAAAAGATGGTTTCGATGAATAAAGAACGCTTCAGGTTGCAGTTTTTGTATACCTGAGATTAATATATCATCTATGATAACCTTATCGTCCTGATAAACAACTATTCGTTGCCTTAGTAAACCCTTCTCAGTTTCATGAAAACTAAGAAAAACCTTATCGGCAAAATGCAGAATTAATAATTCGCCGACTAACCTGCCATGTTCGACAAATGCAGGTATAACAAATGAATTATCAACTTCAGGGAAAATGATTTCCGAATCGACTTTAACTTCATTGGGTTCAGCAATCAATGCAGCTGTTTTATGGTTTATCCAAGAGTATTTTTTGGGCTGAATCCTGGGATCGTATACCTGTAATGCATCATCCTTGATCTTATTCAAAGAAATGTCGAATTTTTGCCAGAATATATTCCCGTCTTTGATATTTACTGAAAAAACGCCTTTACTTTCAGGAGTCTCTGTATGCTTATAGCCAATTAAAATCAAGTTCTCCTCACCAGCAAAGGCAAGACTTAAATTCCAGTTTTCCTTAAAACCCTTCTCTTTAAAATAAGTTTCGCCTGTAATATAGTTGTACGCGCTGAATAGTACCTGTTTAAGTTCTATGTTACGCGTCTCCACTGCCAAAACACCGGATCTGTGCACCATCACCTTCCATACAAGACCAGAAAATCTTTCTGTCAAACTAGCTTTGGCTGTCGTGTTATTTGGACGCATAATGCGCAAAAATACGCCATTCCAAATTTTTAACAGAAATTTATCAGGAATTAATGATCTTAACCTTTTCAGGCAAGAAATTTGTGTTCGTTAATCAGAAAATTATTTAACTTAACACCATCAACATGAATGCAAAAGAGATTAGTTTGGAAGAAAAAGTTGTAAGGCCAATTGTAGACCAGTTGAATGACCTGGTTGCGAATTACCACATACATTATCAGAAGCTTCGCGGCTGTCATTGGAATATTAGAGGTCCGCATTTTTTTACTCTCCACATTAAGTTCGAAGAGCTTTATACAAATGCACAACAAACGATTGATGAGCTGGCAGAACGTATTCTGACCCTCGGCAAATCTCCTTACAGTACCTTCGCTGACTATATTAAGATTTCAAAGATCAAAGAGGTTAATACCATCGGAATGAAGGATAATGACATGGTTTCGTCAGTGCTGGAGGACTTCAGCAGCCTTATTGAACTTGAGCGCGAAATAATGAACACCACAGCAGACGCCGGAGATGACGGCACAAATGACCTGATTAATAAGTTCATGCAATTTAAAGAAAAGAATACCTGGATGTTAAGATCATTTGCAGGTAAAAGCTGAGTAATCCTTCATTTGAACAATAATAAAACCGCCCTGTTTACACGAGGCGGTTTTATTATTGAAAATGGTTATTTAAAAACGGGTTCCAACAGTTAAAAACACATTATGCCTGGTATTTTTAAGAGACGCAACGGGACCGGTACCGTTGTTAAGTGTATAGGGTTTAACATCCGAATTGAACCCGACATTCTGATAAGTTAGATCGACATAATAACTTTTGATTCTATATCCCACACCGCCGCTGTAAGTATTTATGTTCAGGTCTACATCATTTAGTTCTTTATAGGGGTTTCCCTGAACTCCATACCCTGCACGAAACATCAGGCTTTCCAGCTTGTATTCTGCTCCTAACCGATAATTAACTGTACTTTTGAAATTATTCAGAACGTCCCGGTTGTTATCATTGATCACGTCATCAGTGGAATTATCTGTTGGTAAAAAATTGATTGTTGAATAATCTACGAAATCAACATCCGCCGAAATAAAGCCTTGAGTTTTGAAAAAGTATCCTATTCCGCCGCTTAGTTTCATGGGCGTACGTAGTTTATAGCTAAAATCATATACTTCCTCATCATTTGAGTATTCAGTAGCTCCATTAACTTTCTTTGAATAGCGGGTGTCGAGTTCTTCAGAGTAACTATCATCAATTGTATACCAGGTCGGGCTTTGGAATGTGGCCCCCAGCCGTATATTAGGAGAAGGGCGAAATATTGCACCTAATTTCGCATTTATACCAGAGCCACTGGTAATTTGCCTTTGGTTAAATGAAAGGACGTAATCACTTGCTTCAGTAACATTATACCCATCTTCTGTATATTTGGAGTACGAATTGTAGTTGATACTGGCAAGGCCGATACTCGCACCTATGTAGAACTTATTTTCATAATTTGCACCAAATGCAAAATTCAGTTCTGACTGAGATCCTGTTCTGTTAGTGTTATTTGTTTGTAGATTATTGACGTCGGTTTCAGGGAAATAGTAACCGGCTGCATCGTAACCAATCAAATAGTTATCATAAGCCATTCTTTCCAGGGATCCCGCAGGGAGGGAGTTCGGTGCGCCATAGTTATCAGTAGCAAGCTCTGAATAGTAATCAGCAACCGAATTTTTGCCATTCGTACCTGAAAAATTTACATTATTGCCATACCCTTTCGTACGGTTATAACCTAGTCCGAAGTTGAAACTTATCCAGCCTTTATCAAGAGGGGCGCCTTTAGACTTAGTGAGGGTAGAGTTCCACACTACAGCAGCATGAGCCAGGCTCATTTGATCTTTTTTACCCACGTTGCGCTGCCCAAGGTATTGCGCATCTGACGTAAAACTATTAAATTCAGGGGTAAGGCTAAATTCTGATCTTGTAAATAATCCTAATCCGGCTGGATTTCCTCCTACTGAACTGAGGTCGCCGCCAACTCCCGTTTGTGCACCAACTGCTTTGAACCTCGCAGTACTACCATATGGGGTTTGAGAAAACCGCAGAGCATCTCCCCCATATTGAGCATACGATTGTCCGGTAGCTGCCACTATGGCCGCCACGGTTAATAGAATTCTGAAATTCATAAGTGTTTTTCTAGGTCTTAATTTCCTCTTAAAGGACGTCCGCCATTGCTGCTGCCACCACTGTCATTGCTTCTTCCGCCGCCGCCATCATTGTTAGAAGGGGGAGGTGAGGAATTAACCCTTTCCGGCTGAGAAGTTCTCTGCGGTTGCTGACTTACTCGTTCAGGTCTTGGAGCAGCTGTTGCTGGTCTGGTGTTATCTGAAGAAGGTGTGGTAGATGTACCACCATTGTAACGTCCTGCGCGGGTGCGGTCCTGGATAACATTTCCTCCAGTTCCATTTCCAGACACGCCACGAACATTTCCTCCATTCACAGTTGCTGGATCACTTGGAAGGCCATCTGAGCCTCTGACTGGTCGTGGGCGGTTGTTAGGTGATGTATACACGGGACGGCCTACGCCAGATCCGTTACCATAAAAACCATTGTTACCGTAATACCCACCGCCAAATCCCATTCCGTATGGATTGTAGTAGGTGTAGGGGCCCATAAAATTGCTACCGTAATTATAACCGTAGTATCTCCATGGATTGTACCTGTAAAAACCGTTGTTAAAGCCTAACGACAAATTCAACATAGGACCTCCATAATAGTTGTTGGAACTGTAGTAGGAGTCGTAATAGTTATTATATACATTTCCATATCCATACATGTTGCCGTAAGGATTTCCATACATGTTATTGTAATATCCCCTCCATGGCGCATAATTTCTAAACCTGTTGATTCGTACGGCGTAGTCGCCGGAATAAGCATCGCCATATAACTCTTCTTCAGTTACATAGTCCGATTTGCGTGAATTTTCCGTCGGAACCTTGGCTATAACTTCTGCCTTTTCCTTTGCACGGGCTTCAGAATAATAAACATCATCATTCTGATCAACCTGCTGAGCTGTCTGATTACTTGTAGCACATGAGACCATCACCAGAAGGGACGATAGTGATAACAGATATGTAAGTTTCGTTCTCATAAGGATAGTATTTAGATATTTATATCAACGTTTAATTGTTAGACGATTGTATCCATTAAATGGTTGCATATCAAAATTATAATAGCTCACGTAGTTTTATAACTTTGCTGCCTGACAATTTAATTAATAAATATACGTAATTCATTCCGTTTCAAGTTATGAGCAAGGGTTTAACAAGCAGAGAAGACGATTATTCACAATGGTATAATGAACTTGTTACAAAAGCAGACATGGCCGAACACTCTGCCGTTCGTGGTTGCATGGTTATTAAGCCCTATGGGTACGCAATTTGGGAAAATATGCAGGCGGCACTTGACAAAATGTTCAAAGATACCGGACACAGTAACGCCTATTTTCCGTTGTTCATTCCTAAATCATTTTTCTCCAAAGAAGCATCTCATGTGGAGGGTTTCGCTACTGAGTGTGCTGTTGTAACTCATTACCGCTTAAAGAATGACGGCAATGGTAATATCATAGTCGACGAAGACGCAAAACTCGAAGAAGAACTTATAGTCAGGCCTACATCCGAAACCATAATCTGGAACACTTACCGGGGATGGATTCAGTCGTACCGCGATCTTCCTGTTCTGGTAAATCAATGGGCGAATGTGGTGAGATGGGAAATGAGGACCAGGCTTTTCCTGAGAACAGCTGAATTTTTATGGCAGGAAGGCCATACCGCCCATGCCACTTCCCAGGAGGCTATAGAAGAAACAGAAAGAATGCTTGCAGTATATGCTGACTTTGCTGAGAACTGGATGGCCTTACCGGTAATAAGAGGAAAAAAAACAGCCTCCGAACGCTTCGCGGGAGCCTTGGATACATATTGTATCGAAGCGTTAATGCAGGATGGAAAGGCACTTCAGGCAGGCACGAGTCACTTTCTCGGACAAAATTTTGCAAAAGCATTTGATGTAAAATTTACAAGTAAAGAAGGTAAACTCGATCATGTTTGGGCAACATCCTGGGGTGTTTCTACAAGACTAATAGGAGCTCTGATTATGGCCCACTCGGATGACTCAGGACTGGTATTACCTCCAAAACTTGCACCAATCCAGGTAGTAATAGTTCCTATTTACAGATCGGATGATGAGCTTGAAAAAATCTCCCAGGTAGTTAAAGAGATTACTTTAGAACTGAAGCTGAAAAATATTACATTTAAATACGATGACCGGGACACTCTTCGTCCAGGTTTTAAATTCGCGGAATATGAGCTTAAGGGCGTGCCTCTAAGGCTTGCTATGGGGGGTAGAGACCTCGAAAATGGTACTATTGAAATAGCCAGAAGGGATACTAAGGAAAAACAGACAATTTTAAGGGTAGGCCTGGTTTCATATATCGAAAGTCTGCTTGAAAATATACAGCTAAACATGTTCAACAAAGCGCTAAAATTTCGGGAAGAGAATACGCGTGAAGCGAACTCGTATGATGAGTTTAAAAAAATACTCGACGAAAAGGCAGGATTTATTTCTGCACACTGGGACGGAACCCCGGAAACTGAGAAGCAGATCAAAGAAGAAACAAAAGCTACTATCAGATGTATTCCTTTGGATAATAAGCTGGAAGACGGTTTATGCATAGTTACGGGCAAGCCTTCGACGCAGCGTGTATTGTTTGCAAGAGCTTACTAGAAATCTTTCTGTTAATTATTAACGATTGATGCTTGATAATTTATTTGGGTATTTCTATATAACATTTAAAAGTCAATAATTCTAAGGATGGCCGAAATCACTCCATATAATCATATTCTTAAGCTCCTCGAACACAAAGCGTGTTTGAAACAGGAAATTTTCCGAACTACACAGGATGTATTTATCCGATTTAAAAAGCAATTAGAAAATATCGGTAATAAGATGCGCGCTGATTTTAAGGAAAAAGACCCCGATGTTGAAATTCGTTATTCTGAGAACGGAGATTTTGAAGCCCATTTAAAATTTTCGGGAGACGTCCTTGTTATCTCAATGCATAGTAATGTTTTCAGCTTCGCCCCTGAACATGCTGTTAACCAGTTAAAATATGTCAAAGATGAACCTTCACGAAAGTATTGCGGGATAATTCACCTTTATAATTTTTTGGCCGACTCCCTGAAATATAACCGTAGTTCTGACACAGGTTACTTGCTGGGCAGGATTTTTATTAATGCCGAAGAGCATTTTTTTGTGGATGGACAAAGTCAACTTGGTTTTTTGTTTAATTCCTTTGGAAAGGGAAAAATTAAGCAGACCCAAATTGTGGAAATTCTTGAATTAGCAATTATTTATTGTATGGATTTTGATCTTCTCACACCGCCCTTTGATTCCGTTAGACAAATAACCTTGGAAGAGAAACAGTTTATAGGTGGAAATTCTGGGTATGCGACCGGAAAGGGTATGGGATATAAGTTTAAAACTGAGCTTGATTCATTGACCATGCCTACTGGAAAAAGAGTTGACGGTTGAAAGAGATATGGTGAATGGTAAATTTAGCTGGGCGGATAGGGCTAAGGGAAATTAGGAGTTTTGTAAATAATAGGTTTAGGCCGGTATTTGCCGACGAAGCCACTGACATAAGCAATAAAAGATGAAATTCGGAACAAAAGCAATACATGCGGGCCAGGAACCGGACCCTACAACCGGAGCTATTATGACTCCCATTTATCAAACGTCAACTTATTGGCAGAAATCACCCGGGGATAATAAAGGTTTTGAATATTCACGAGGCACAAATCCTACCCGTAAGGCTTTGGAGTCGTGTTTGGCAGCATTGGAGAACGCAAGTCATGCCTTAGCCTTTTCGAGCGGCATGGGAGCAACTGATGCTGTAATGAAATTGCTGAACCCGGGTGACGAAGTAATAACAGGAAATGATTTATACGGCGGTTCTTATCGCATGTTCACAAAAATATTCGCTAACTACGGTGTCAAATTTCATTTTATTGATATGACCAGGGCCGAAAATGTTAAAGAATACATCAATTCCAATACAAAACTGATTTGGATTGAGACTCCAACAAACCCTACGATGCAGATTGTAGACATTGCGGCGGTGAGTCAAATTGCTAAAGCAAATAAGGTATTACTAGCAGTTGATAATACGTTTGCATCGCCTTATCTGCAAAACCCAATTGATCTGGGTGCAGATATCGTTATGCATTCTGTAACTAAATATCTGGGAGGGCATTCCGATGTGGTTATGGGGGCATTGATGCTCAACGATGAAGAGCTCTACAAACGCCTGTGGTTTATATATAATGCTTGCGGTGCGACGCCCGGACCTATGGACAGCTTCCTTGTTTTGCGCGGATTAAAGACTCTGCACTTGCGGATGAAAGCACACTGCGAAAATGGAAGGCAAATAGCTGAATATCTCAAAAAGCATCCAAAAGTGGATAAGATTTACTGGCCGGGCTTTCCTAACCATCCTAACCATGAAATCGCAAAAAAGCAAATGCGTGATTTCGGAGGTATGATTTCTATTACTCTGAAAGGCGCCGACCTGAAAGAAACTTATCGTGTTGCATCATCATTCAAGGTTTTCTCGCTTGCAGAGTCGCTGGGTGGTGTTGAATCGCTGATAAATCACCCCGTTTCTATGACCCATGGTTCTATTCCTAAGGACGAACGCGAAAAGGTGGGCGTAACAGACAACCTGCTAAGACTTAGCGTAGGAGTGGAGGATATCGAAGACTTGCTGGAAGATGTGAAGCAGGCTTTAGCGTAGATGGCTCTGAATTTAGGAAATCACTAGTGTCCGGTAAAAAGATTTTGCTTTTCGACCCTGAAGGCGGTCGCATGTTTATAGTAATGGATATTTCCGATAAGTCGACCCTGAAGGTGGTCGCATGTGTCAGAAATTTTCACATACGACCACCTTCGGGGTCAAGCCCACCTGTTTTTTTATAGGGGTGCTTGCTTTTAAAAAATAGGCAAAAAACATTCGATGAGAAGCATAAAAGCATAATATAATGAGATATCAATTTTAATTGGACACTAGTAATGAGCAAATTACCAATTAGCGGATGAGCCATTCGGCTAGAAATTTGAGCTTTCAGGAGCTGAAGGATTTTCTGGATGTTAAAGTTGATTTGTATAATCGGCCGAACTTTATTGAAAACGATCCGATTTGTATCCCACACAAGTTTAAATTAAGACAAGACATTGAGATTATGGGCTTTTGGTCGGCTATGCTTGCATGGGGACAAAGGAAAACCATAATTAATAAGTGCCATGAGCTCATCCGGCTGATGGACGGCGCACCTTATGATTTTATAAAAAATCATAAGGAGACAGATCTAAAACGATTCGCGGGATTTAAACATCGTACTTTTAATGATACGGATACACTTTATTTTGTTGAATTTTTTAAAAAGCACTTTGAAAAAT
>NZ_JBKJUM010000101.1:0-27769 GCF_046590655.1 Daejeonella sp. | reverse complement strand
TCGTGCGCCCACCTGGGCTCGAACCAGGGACCAAAAGATTATGAGTCTTCTACTCTAACCAACTGAGCTATGGGCGCTCATTCCCGCAGATGCGGAATTGATTAAGGCTGCAATTTTACGCAAATCTCCTGTAAATTTAAAATAGAATTTGTAAAAGTTTGAATTGCCCGTCGGATGGGCTTATGGGAGCGCCTGCCCTATTTGGTAATGTCGTGGAAGTGTTAAAATATGACACACATCCGTTAATTTGAAATCTTCATGTTCCCTTCATCTTCGCATTTTATCTTTATAATGAACTTAAAATTTAAACAATGAAAAAGATAATTATGTCGGCTGCGATTGCACTATTTGCAGTTTCTGCTTTTGCTCAATCTGATGATGCTAAAAATAAGCAAGGTCAGGAACGGGAGTATGCTAAAAACAAGGATAAATCGGACAAAGACAAATTCGATAATGCCCAATATGATGTTGATGATGATGGCATATTTTCTCCGGAGGAACGTGATGCGCGCAAAGCGGATAAAATTGCATGGAAAGCTGACAGGAAAGCTGATAGAAGAGCTGACAAAAGTGACGACGGACTGTTGAACGGTTCAACTCATAAGGATAACCACGGCCGTGATGTTAGCGGTACTGCCAGAGGCACTACGCTTGAAGGCAGAGAAAAAGGCAAAGCAGTTAGTGATATTGCCCGTTCAAATGGTCAAAGCGGTGAAAGGATGCAGGGTGCTGGTATGAGCAAGCCCGCTAAAGCTGCCCGTCCATCAGGGTCACCAGACAAGGCCGCTCGCCCTTCTGGTTCAGGAAAATCGTCCGGAGCTGGACGTAAGAATAAGTAATAAATAATTTTATAAATAGTGGGCCGCCTCCTGAATGGGGCGGCCTTTTTTTATGTAATGATCCTTATAATTCTGCCTGTATTTGCTCCTGAACCACGATATCCTCTTCTGTTAGAGGCAATTCTACGAAAAATTTACTGCCCTCATTTAATTTGCTTTCAATCCAGATCCGGCCATGGTTTTTTTCAATAAAATCCTTGGATAAAAGCAGCCCAAGACCAGTGCCTTGTTCATTATCAGTGCCACGCGTGGTAAACGTCTCGATTTCGAATATTTTCGGAAGGTGATCATCTGATATTCCTACACCATCGTCCTCAACACAAACCCTGGTGATGTGTCCGTCGCTGAACGAACTTAAATTAATAGTTCCTCCGCGATTTGAGAATTTAACGGCATTTGAAATCAGGTTACGTATTACGAGCTGGATCATATCCTGATCTGCGTAAATGGTGCTATCAGGCTCAATCTTGTTCACAAGAACGATCTGCTTTTCCGTCACCACTCTTTCAAAAAGGTCTATGATATTTTCACAAATTTGCCTTACTCTAATTTCAACTGGCTTTATCACTTCGCCCTGAAGCTGACTTCGCGACCAAAAAAGCAAATTTTCCAGCAAACCAGAGGTATATCCTACGTTCCTGGAAAGCTGCGGAAGAAGAATACTGAACTCCTGAGGCGTAATAAGATGATCGTCAATCATTTTTAAGAGATCCAGTAAATTATGCAGAGGGCTACGGAGGTCATGGGAAATTATAGAGAATAGCTTGTCCTTAAGCTTATTGAGAGCTAGTAATTGCTTTGCCTGTATACGAACCTGCTTGTCCATATTGACACGGTGCGTTATGTCCCTGCAAAGTATGATGATACCGCTGTACACATCCTTCTCTTCATACATGGGAGATAAAGTCATTTCAAGGTACAAAGGCACGTCATTCTTGATAATTTCAATCTGCATTAAACCACCTGCCCTCGTCTTAATCATCTCATACAGATCTGGCTGCTGCGGAAGGATATAACTGAGTTCCTTGCCAATGAGGTTTGGCTCTCCGATAGACAGAAGGGATTTGATCTCCCTGTTCAAATCTACGATCCGGTCTTTATTATCTGCAACAAGCAAACCTTCCTGCATCGATTCCAAAACCCGTTCTCTGGCAATCGGAATGATATCAAGGAGCCTGAACCGTACCAGCCCCATGCTTAGCAGAAGTACTGTGCCAATAAATGCAAAAGGAGTAATATCAATATGACCCTCAGGCCGGACGCCGAAGAAGTAGAGAAGATTCGCAATCCATGGAATAAATGCAGCTATTAAAATAATGAGGTTTTGCTTCTTAAAGACCTTGTCTGCCTTCCTGTATTTATCGACAAGGAGAGCGATGCCCCACAAAAGCATCACATAAAAATAGAACGTATGCACAAAGTACCAGGGTCCCCTTTCGATAGTTAAGAGTGGAAAAGGACCTGAAGAATCGATCGAAATATTTTTATAGTGAAGATGATGATAATCATTAGTCCATACCAATAAAAGAGTGACTATCGGAATAACCAGTACCAGGGCTAAGTTACGCTTGCTGATCCATTCATCTCTGCCGGTAAATTTAACTATGAAGAAAAACCAGCAGGCTGGCATAAATGATACCCCCAGATATTCAAGATTAATCCAGAAAAGCATCTCCTCGAGCTTGGTAGTTGCTAATTCAAATCCATAACTTAGCGCCCAAACTGCAATTGCAAGCACCATAAAACCGAACCAGCGAACTACAATTTCATACCTACGAAAGATATTAATGCATAAAAGCAACGTGATAATGCCACTTACAATGAGTATCGTTGAATAGATATTTGGGGAAAAGGTCATCGGTAGAATGTAAATTTCATGGCTTGAAACATGCTAATGCATTGATTTTGATTGAAAATGCTCTATTTCAACAACTTACATTAAATATAGAATGAATTTAAACAAGATTAAAAATATAATATTCGATTATGGCAATGTTATTTTCCGAATCGATTTTAAGAGAACCCAGCATAGCTTCACTGAACTGGGAATTAAAAATGTAGAACGATTCTTTGCACATACTGGTCATGATCCATTGTTCGATGAGTATGAGCAGGGACTAATTTCATCTGATGAGTTCAGACATGGCATTCGGAGAATCACCGGACACAACGATTTAACTGACGAGCACATAGATACGGCGTGGAATACGCTTTTGATCGGGGTTCCTGAAGGCAATCATGAATTGCTTTTAAAAGCGAAAGATAGATACCGAACCTTCTTATTGAGCAACAACAATGAGATTCACTACAAATGGATCATGGAGTATCTTAAAAATGAGTTCAACCTCCCATCGAATGAAGTGTTCTTTGAAAAAGATTACTATTCCCATCTCATGAAAATGCGTAAACCTAATCCGGATATCTTTCAATTTGTGATGGATGCGCATAATCTGGACCCTGCAGAAACTCTTTTTATTGATGACAGTCCGCAGCACCTTAAAACTGCAGACAGCCTGGGCCTGCAAACTCATTTACTTAAGCCGGAGGAAACATTGAAGGAGTTTATGTATGGGGGTGGACTTTTGTAAGTATTAAGAATCAAGTATTAAGTATCAACACTTGAGAGGGGAAAGTTAGGATTTACTCCTTCGAAAAACTTTCTCCCTCCCCCATTGTTAACCCAACATGGCAACTCCAATAGAACAACCAACCCTGGTAGGAACTTTAAATAAGTTGAAAGCAGAGGGCTTTACTCATGATTTTAACATCCACAACAATCAGCTAAAAAGTGGTGATATCACTTTAAGCCCAAAAGAATTCGAAATAGTGAAAGTTTACCGTTTTGAAGGTGCAAGTGATCCGGGTGATAACTCCATCCTATATGCCATCAAATCTCTCCATCACGACGTGAAAGGAACATTGATCAATGGATATGGTATGTATGCAGACGATGATGCTGATGATTTATTAAGGAAGTTGGATACACCGATACCGGAATAAGTAGTTTGTATGAGGTATCAAGTTTTAAGATTCGGGCTGGAATCTTAAAACTTGTTTATACAATAAAAGATAATGTTACTTATCAAGAAGGTCCCGGCTTTCGCCGGGATGACAAATTTTTGCGTAGTATCTAAGAGTGGAGATGGTGGCCTGCGGCCACCATCTCCACTCTTCTTTTAAAAACGCTTGTCATCCCGGCGAAAGCCGGGACCTCACTTTTTGAATTGATATCAGCCTAACTCGCGGGGGGATCTTTAGTACTTGTTCTTTTTTCCTTGGTCTACTTTCCTCCTCCTCTTCTCCTTAACAATCAACTTTAACTCCCTTCCCATCTGACCAGAAACGGAAGTATTTTCTTCTGCCCTTCGGAATAAATACGGCAGTACAGCTTTAACAGGACCATAGGGCACGTATTTAGCTACATTATAGCCTGCCGCGGCGAGATTGAAACTCAAGTGATCGCTCATCCCCAGCAACTGCGAGAAATAAACATGGTCGTGGTTATGCCTGATCTGCTTGCTATCCAAAAGTTCAGCGAGCAGGCGGCAACTTTCCTCGTTATGTGTACCGGCAACAAACGCAATGGTACTGAGGTGATTAACACAGAATTTGAGAGAGTCGTTATACTGAGTATCTGTTTCTTCTTTACTAGGGTTTATTGGCGAAGTGTAACCTTTTTCCTCGGCCCGCTTTCTTTCCTTCTCCATATATGCCCCGCGAACTAATTTTGCACCTAAAATAAACCCTTCTCTAATTGCAAGTTTGGTATCCTGCCTTAAGCATTCCAGTAAGTTTGTTCTGTAAAGCTGGTAGGTATTGTAAACGATAGGATGATTCTGATTATATCTTCGCATCATTTCTAATGCCATTTGATCTATACTATCCTGAATCCAGCTTTCCTCCGCATCGATCATCACCCGGACGGTTCTCTCATGTGCCAGCGAGCAAATTCGATTAATTCGCGAAGATATACGTTTAAATTCAGCATTCTCATCTTCATTTAAAACCTCTTTTGAGTCTTTTTTGGCAATCAAATCAAACCTGCCTAGTCCGGTGACTTTAAACACCGTAAGCGGGATACGCTTATCGCCATCAGCGCGTTTGATTGTCCGCATGATCTCTTCACAGGTTTCATCAAATACATTTTCTTCATCCTCTCCCTCTACAGAATAATCTAAGATGGACCCTACATCGCCCTTAGCCAGCTGGCTTATGGTGTGCTCGCATTCTTCGATAGTCTCCCCTCCACAGAAATGTTCAAAAATCGTGGCCTTAATCAGCGGCCGGATGGGAAGTCCGATAGCCATTGCGAAATTAGTAATCGGCGGCCCGATCTTAGTCAGGAACCTTACGCTAATGATCTTAAAAAGCCAATAGGCACGCTCCAGATCGGAATTTGAATTCCCTCTGAAGGCTATTTCGGTATTATTGAAGTCGAGCGCCTTATAGACAGGCTTTAATTGGTTAGCATTGGGCTTATGCATGGCGACAAAGGTAGCATAACGAGAATCAAGAATCAAGAGACAAGAATCAAGACATCCACAAAACGCCTATTCCTCGTACCTTATATTTCGTAAGTTTGCAACATGCTTGATTTCAAATTAGAGGGGGAATATATTCAGCTTATCGCACTGCTTAAGGCTACAAACCTTGTGGCCAGCGGCGGCGAAGCTCAAATGGTCGTCCTGGATGGCCTTGTTAAATGTAACGGTGAGGTAGACTATCGCAAACGCCGTAAAGTTCGGCGGGGAGACATTATTGAGTTCAACGGCACAAAAATAAATGTACAATGACCCCTATACATAGTCTCAGCTACCCTATTTATTTCGAATACAGCTTACAGGAGCTGAGAAAATTCATTTCCCAATCCCAATACACCAAAGTTTTTATTCTCGTCGACAGCAACACCGAAATCCACTGTCTGCCTGCCGTGCATAAAGTACTTAAAGATATAGACTACGACCTGATCGAAGTGACGCCAGGGGAGGAAAATAAAAACATAGATTTCTGCATTGGGATATGGAGAATGCTGCTGGATTTTGGCGCAGAGAGAAACAGCGTTCTGATAAATCTCGGAGGCGGAGTTATCACTGATATGGGAGGATTTGCCGCATCAACTTTTAAACGAGGTATCGACTTTGTCCAGGTTCCTACAACTTTACTGTCCCAGGTCGACGCCTCGGTAGGCGGCAAAACCGGGATCGATATGGACAATGTAAAGAATATTATCGGCACTTTCACACAGCCTAAAGCAGTTTTTATAAATACAGAATTCCTTAAAACCCTTGACGAACGTGAGATTCGATCAGGTTTTGCAGAAGTAATTAAACACGGCCTAATCTACGACCGCCTGCTTTTTAATACCCTGAAGCAATTGGGTCCTTCTGGTTTAACCGACGAAATTATATACCGATCTGTCGAAATAAAAAACGAAGTCGTTAAGAAAGACCCATTCGAAAAAGGGCTTCGGAAGATCCTTAATTTCGGACACACTATTGGCCATGCAGTTGAAAGCTATTCCCTTAGCCACGGCAAAAATCCCCTCCTGCACGGTGAAGCTATTGCAATTGGTTTTATCTGCGAAGCATATCTCTCATTCAAGAAAAATAATCTAAGCGAAATTGATCTGAATGAAACAGTTGAGGCCATAAAAACGGTATATCCAGCATACCACATTAAAAAAGAAAGCTACCCTGCCCTGCTCGAGATCATGAAAAACGACAAGAAAAATAATGCAGGGCAAATTAGTTTTTCCTTATTGAGTGAGATTGGGACGTGTGAGTTTGATGAGTTTTGTACAGAGGAGGAGATTTTTGAGAGCCTCGACTTTTATAGTTCTTCGTGATACTTGTATACGGTTTCGCTCCCAGCTGGAACCTCCAATATGCTGCTCATTATCATCGCAAACCCGACCCAAACGAGCGAGGCCTGAGTAAAATAAACGCGGGCGGCAGCAGTAGCTTTTGCATCAATCTGTTTCAACCCAAAAGATCATCGTAATTGCAAAACTTCTGCAGAGCACGCGACTACCCAGACCGATGCACTTCTGTCTCTGCTTTCCAAAATCAAAATACTCTGCCATATAATGGTATTTCTTAAAACCCATTCTGGAATATTTTCCAAGACGTCAATTTCATTACTACGCTAATATTAAATCAAAAACTCAGTTCCTATTACTCCATATCCATTATTCGATAATTAACCATCATCTACTATGCTTTCTTCAAAAAATATGATCATCATGGTAATTTCATCAGCAGCAAATACTCCCTTCTCAAAAATCCTCTTCAATTAACCAACCTAAAAGCCCTAACTTTCTCTTTTGTCCCGAATACCAAAACATACTTCTGTACAAAAAATTCACTTTCCACTTGACAAAGTCATTTTTCTTTGTACATTTGGCTCACAGTATAAAAATGAATATCAACAGCACATATTACTTCGCTTATTTTTACTATCCACAGTAAGAGCGGGGGAAAATATGCAATAATCTATAAAAGAAATTAGCAAAAAGTCCCTGCCAAAAGCAGGGACTTTTTTTATGTAGTTAAAATGCAGACAAAAAGAGTAGCAATCCAGGGAACCAGGGCCTCTTTCCACGAAGAAGCGGCATTCAAATTTTTTGGGACAGATATCGAAACAATTGAATGCGATTCATTTAAGCGCACTTGCGACGTTTTAAAGCAGAAACAGGCTGATTATGTCGTTATGGCTATCGAAAATTCAATTGCCGGAAGCTTGCTACCCAACTACTCGCTGCTTCGGGAATATAACTTTCCGATTGTTGGTGAAGTTTATCTGGCGATTCAACTTCATCTTTTAGCATTACCCGGTGTGAAATTTGAGAATATAAAATATGTAACCTCACATCCGATTGCCATTCGTCAGTGCAGTGACTTCCTGGATGATTTCCCCGAGCTGCAAGTTATTGAAAGCTCAGATACAGCAGCATGCGCTAAAAAGATCCGCGAAGAAAACCTTACGGATACTGTTGCCATTGCAAATAACCTGGCAGCCGAATTGTATGGCCTTGAGGTAATGGAGCGCAGAATTGAATCAAATAAAAAGAATTACACTCGTTTCCTGATCCTTGCAAACAAAGCAGACGACAATGCTTCCTACAATAAGGCCTCATTAAGTTTCCAGGTAGGGAATTCTGTTGGGTCACTAGCCCAGGTATTGAACATCCTGTCCGAACATAATATCAATCTCAGCAAGATCCAATCTATGCCGGTACTTGGAAAACGGAATGAGTACAATTTTTATGTAGATATAGAATGGAAAAACCAACCCGATTACGACGTTGCGATTCGAAAGGTGCTTAAGCATACGGTGAATTTCACGATAATGGGGGAATACGCAAGGAACGATAAGGTTTAACTGGGACGGTGTAAAAACTACGAATTACTAATTACTAATGACAAATAACAAATTACGAATTGCTGGGCATCCAGAATAAGAACGAACCTGCCGGCAGGCAGGCAACTAACAACTAACAACGAGACTTATTACTTACAACTTATTACTTACAACTTACTACTTATAACTCAAAATGAAACTTAATCTAAACCTACAGCCAATTGATACCTGGCTTAAAAAAACCAGTGAGCCTTTATTAATTGCGGGGCCGTGCAGTGCTGAAACAGAAGATCAATTATTAGCTACAGCCCATTTAATTGCAAAATCCGGGAAAGCTTCAGTGCTTAGAGCGGGTATATGGAAGCCCCGCACACGTCCGGGGGAGTTTGAAGGTATTGGCAGCATTGGCCTGCAATGGTTAAAACGCGCCAAGGAGGAGACAGGACTGCCGACCGCTGTTGAGGTTGCGACCGCTAAACATGTTGAAGAAGCTTTAGCATCTGGTGTCGATATTCTCTGGGTTGGCGCACGTTCAACTGTGAATCCCTTTACTGTGCAGGAAATAGCTGATGCTTTAAAAGGTGTTGACATCCCCGTCCTGGTTAAAAATCCGGTTAATCCTGACCTTCAGTTATGGATTGGTGCACTTGAGCGTATAAACAACGCAGGCATTACTAAATTAGGAGCGATACACCGCGGTTTTTCTTCATTTGAAAAAACAGCGTTCCGTAACGAACCAATGTGGGAAATTGCTATTCAGCTTAAAACCCTTTGTCCTGAATTGCCTATTATCAATGATCCGAGTCATATTTGCGGTAACAGGGAGCTGATACCATACATTTCTCAAAAAGCTCTTGATATGGATATGCAGGGCCTTATGATCGAATCGCACCTTGACCCTTCAGTTGCCTGGACAGATGCTAAGCAGCAGTTAACCCCTTCAGCTTTAGCTGAATTGATGGATCACCTTACTTTACGTAAACCTGAGATTAAGGATAAGGAATTTACTGATAAACTGGCTGTCTTAAGAGAGAACATCGACAAACTGGATGATCAGATCATTCAAAAAATTGCTGAAAGAATGCAGGTAGTTCAAAAGATAGGCGAGTTTAAACGAGATAACGGAGTTACAATTCTTCAGGTAAATCGTTGGGACCAGATCATGAATAAAAGAAGTGCTTTTGCTAATGCATTAAAACTCGATCTTAACTTCACCGCAAAATTCCTTGAACTGATACACAGCGAGTCTATCCGGAAGCAAACTGAGATCATGAACGACAAACCGCTTGTTGAAGAAAAATGAGCTCGCCAGGCATAAAAATTTCAGTTGCTAAGAAGAAAATTTCGGGAACTATTCATCTTACCGGATCTAAAAGCGAAAGTAACCGGGCATTAGTCATGCAGGCTATGAGTAACGGTGCTGTCCAGGTCAAGAATGTTTCGGAAGCGGCGGATACCGTGACTTTGTTGGGGATACTACAGCCTGACGCGGAGCAGAAAACTGGGACTGGAAAACCCGATAGCCGTCGGGTGGAGAGTGAAATGAATGCACAGAACTCACCGCTAATAGCTCATAGCCCAAAGCTCATCGATATTGGCCCTGCAGGAACAGCTATGCGGTTTTTGACGGCTTACTATACTTTGCAGGATGGAGAAGTGATTCTTACGGGTTCTGCAAGAATGAAACAGCGTCCAATAGGGATACTGGTAGATGCCTTAAGAGAGCTCGGAGCTGAAATTGAATATGCTGAAATAGACAGTTACCCTCCGCTGAAAATACAGGGGCCATTTAATCAGAAATCTGATCAGGTTTCTATTCAAGGAAATATTAGCAGCCAATATATTTCATCCCTGTTACTTGCCGCTCCATTGCTCGAAAAAGGACTAAAACTTATTATCGAAGGCGATCTAACGTCTAAACCCTATGTAGAAATGACGTTGGCAATGCTATCGCAGGGCGGCATAAAGTATACATGGGACGAAAACATAATTCGGATTCCAAATCAACCTTTTGCTAAATCAGTAATTAGTGTTGAACCCGACTGGAGTGCCGCATCTTATTGGTATGCCATTGCGGCGCTTGCAGAAGAAGCTGAGTTGTTTCTACCCGGGTTGAATGCCTATAGCCTTCAAGGTGACAGCAAAATCACAGAAATTATGGCTAATTTCGGAATAACGTCGCAATTTAAAGATGGGGGCGTATTCATAAAGAAAGAACATAAGAAACTCGAAAGGAAGATCTTTGATTTCAAAGAATGCCCGGATCTTGCGCAAACGGTAATAGTGGTTTGTGCTGCACTTGGGCACGATGCTACGTTTACCGGCCTTGAAACATTAAAGATCAAAGAAACGGATCGTATCAATGCTCTTCAGGTCGAGCTTGCAAAGATCGGCGTGAAACTGATCGAAAAAAATCAGACCTATAAGCTGGAATGTTCTGGAAAAGAACTTAATAAAGCAGTTAGTATTAGTACATACGATGATCACCGGATGGCTATGGCGTTTGCACCGTTGGCACTGGTTTTAAACGAAATGAAAATTGAAGACCACCTCGTGGTAGAAAAATCCTATCCGCATTTCTGGAAGGACCTGGAAAGTGTTGGATTTGAAATTGAAAAAGTATAGCTAGATTTGATCTAGAATTTTTTATGGATAATATTATCGATTCTCCGTTCTCTTGTTTTTTAGCTGAAAGCTCAAAGCTGAAAGCATATCTCATATCTCATATCTCACATCTCACATCTAGTTATGGCTGGTAACTCATTTGGACAATTATTCCGCATAACAACATTTGGAGAATCACACGGTGAAGCTATCGGGGTAATCATTGATGGCTGTCCTTCAAATCTTGAGGTTGACATGAACTTCATACAATCGGAGCTGGATAAACGCAAACCTGGCCAGTCTAAAATAACTACTCAGAGAAAGGAAAGTGATACAGTGAAAGTCCTCTCAGGGATTTTTGAAGGTAAAACGACGGGTACGCCTATTGCTATGATCATTCCAAATGAAGATCAGCGTTCAAAGGACTATTCCCATATTAAAGACGCGTACCGTCCTTCTCATGCCGATTATACTTATGATGCTAAATATGGCCACCGCGATCACAGAGGAGGCGGAAGGTCATCGGCCCGCGAGACCGCTGCACGGGTTGCTTCTGGTGCTGTAGCCAAACTGCTTTTACAACAGGCCGGCATAGAGATATTCGCTCATGTGTCGTCGGTAGGAAATATTGATTCACCCAACCTGGACCTTGGCTCGCTTAGCGAGCTTTTGGAAGTAAGGGAGAGCAATATCGTACGGTGTGCAGATCCGGCAACGGCTAACCAAATGATAGCGCTCATTGATTCAATAAGAAAAGACGGTGATACCGTAGGAGGTAAAATTTCCTGTGTGATCAGAAACTGTCCTGTAGGATTAGGCGATCCTGTTTTCGATAAGCTTCACGCTGACCTTGGAAAAGCTATGCTTAGCATTAATGCTGTACATGGCTTTGATTATGGTTCGGGATTTTCGGGTTCTGAAATGAAGGGTTCCGAACATAATGATCTCTTTGTCGCGGCCGGAACTAATGCAGATAACAAATTCCAGACCCTTACAAATTTCTCGGGCGGGATCCAGGGTGGAATTTCAAACGGAATGGATATCACTTTCCGGGTTGCTTTCAAACCCGTAGCCACCATCATGCAAAACCAGGCAAGCCTCGATTCTTCAGGCAATGCAGCCAGCGTGCAGGGCAAAGGGCGACATGATCCATGTGTGGTACCCCGGGCCGTCGCTATTGTTGAATCTATGGCTGCATTGGTGCTGGCGGATCATTATTTGAGGAATAGGGTGACGAGGTTGTAAGCTCTTCCCCGACTTGTTCGGGGATCTCGTGCAGACGCGGCGCAGCTCGCGTCGTCTGGAAATAACAAAAATACAGCTGGTTTAAAGCCACAGCGGAGCGAACTTTAGTTTGTTAATAGTTACTTGTGGACCGAAGTCCAGGAGAAATAATCAGACTGTTAATTCTCATGCAAGCGAAACGCGCCGGTCGACACTTGCGGCTGGAGGCCGCGTGTCATGAACGAGATCCCCGACCCAGTCGGGGAAGAGCTCAAGTCGTCTAATACAACCCCGGAAACTTCCCTGGATTGCTATCATTCATCATCTCATAAACGATCTCGATAATATCATCTAAGGACGGTTTGGTGAAATAATCACCGTCAGATCCGTATGGTGCACGGTGAGCTTTGGCTGTTAGAGTACGTGGCTTCCCATCAAGATATTGATATCCATTCTGAATTTCAAGTATCTGCTGCATCAGAAATGCTGAAGATCCGCCAGGTATATCTTCGGCAACGACCAGTAGTTTGTTTGTTTTACTAAGGGATCTAACAGAAAGGCTTTGAAGGTCAAATGGCATTAGAGTCTGAGGGTCAACAATTTCTACAGATATGCCCATTTGTTCGAGCTCTTCGGCTGCTTCCTGAACGATTCTCAAGGTAGATCCATACGAAACTATAGTAACATCAGATCCTTCCCGTACAATTTCAGCTATACCAAGGGGGACTGTAAACTCTCCAATATTGGATGGCAATGTTTCTTTCAGGCGATACCCATTCAGGCATTCTATAACCAAAGCCGGCTCATCTCCTCTCAACAAGGTATTATACATCCCTGCTGCCTGAGTCATATTACGTGGTACACAAACATGCATTCCCTGGAGAGCGTTGATGATAACACCCATCGGAGAGCCCGAATGCCAGATACCTTCTAAACGATGTCCACGGGTACGAATAATAAGCGGGGCTTTTTGTCTTCCTTTTGTTCGGTAGCTAAGGGTGGCCAGATCATCGCTCAGAATATTCAGCGCATATAAAAGATAATCGAGGTATTGGATCTCTGCAATTGGTTTTAATCCACGCATGGCAAGGCCAATACCCTGTCCGACTATGGTCATTTCCCGGATCCCAGTATCAAAGATCCTTATTTTACCAAACTTGAGCTGCAAACCTGCAAAGCCCTGGTTCACGTCGCCAATAGCCCCTACATCTTCTCCAAATGCTATCACCCGGGCATCACGTATAAAGTTTGCTTCAAAACAGGAATTAAGTATTTCACGACCGTCAACAGCTTTCGCATCACCGTCATATTCCGGGGCGATAACTTGTATGTTTAGGGGAGAGTCGGCTGATCCGGTAAACAGCTTCGAATTATAGCGGTCAAAATTGCTTTCATGCTGACTTCTGTACCAGTTTAACAACTTATCCTTGGCATCCGAATTATCTTTTCTTAACGTTCGGGCTGCCTGTCTGACCAGGCTAATCACGTCCTTCCGGGATGGTTCCGGGCTGGACAGTAAAACCCTGGCTTCCGCAACCAGTTCATTATTACCCGTTTCTTCGATCAATCCTGCAGCTACTTCAAGCTCCATTTTCATCTTGGCGTTGAAGTCGGCCCAGGCTTTCCTCTGACAATTTTTTATATAGGATTTAGCCGTATTTTCAAGCTCAATTAATTCTTCATCTGTCGCAACAGCGGATTCAATCATCCACTTCCGCATCTGAAGCATGCAATCGAATTCATTTTCCCAGTCGATCCGGGCCTTATTTTTATATCTCTCATGTGATCCTGAAGTTGAGTGGCCCTGGGGCTGTGTCATTTCAGTAACATGAATCATTACCGGAATATGCTTATCGCGGCAAATCTTAATAGCCCTTTCATAGGTTTCACATAATCCCGGATAATCCCATCCCCTGACCTTAAAAATTTCATATCCCTCACCCATTTCATCCCGCTGAAAACCTTTTAGGATCTCAGATATGTCCTGTTTAGTAGTCTGATATTCCGCCGGAACAGAAATTCCGTAAGCATCGTCCCAGATGGAGACCGCCATAGGTATTTGTAAGACACCAGCTGCATTTATAGCTTCAAAAAATATTCCTTCAGACGTGGATGCATTGCCAATAGTTCCGAAGGCGACTTCATTGCCACCCACTGAAAACTTATTTAAGCTCTTAAGAGCAGGATTGTTGCGATACATTTTAGACGCCAGAGCCAGCCCTACTAAACGACCCATCTGGCCTCCCGTCGGCGATATATCTGAGGATGAATTTTTAAGCGATGTAAGGTCCATCCAATCACCATCCTCATCCAGCAAGCGCGTGGCAAAGTGACAATTCATCTGCCGCCCTCCGGACGCCGGATCGGCATCGATGTCAGTGTTCGCATAAAGCTGGGCGAAAAATTCAGGCATAGTAAGCATGCCTGAAGCAAGCATAAAAGTCTGATCGCGATAATATCCTGAACGCCAGTCGCCAGCCATGAAAGCCTTCGCCATTGCCAACTGCGCAACCTCTTTCCCATCCCCGAAAATGCCAAACTTTGCCTTTCCTGTAAGAACTTCTTTTCGCCCTAAAAGACTTGCCTGGCGACTTTCGTAAGCAATTTTATAATCGCTGATTATAATACTCCTAAAATCTTCAAAGCTTAATTCTTCCTGATCCGGCATATTGTTCTCTACCACCTGGGTTCCTTTCATAGTACACCTTATGGGTCAAAAATAGCAAAAGACATCAGGAAAATGTAATTGCCTGACAAAATATTAATTCGATCATATTACGCAATGCCAAATTAAAATTATGTCGTTTGCTAATTAAGTGATATTCCGCTTGTTGGAATGATTTTTGAAATATGTATATTAGTGTATATTATTCAAACGGATTTACAATATGAAACATTTAATGAAATTATGCGCGGTAATTATTGGCTTTATAGGCTTAACGGCCATGCAGGATGGAACCAAAGCTGATTTTAAGTTCGACAAGGAAACTCACGATTTTGGTAAAATCGTTCAGGGTAAACCAGTTAGCGTCGATTTTGTATTTACAAATACGGGCGAAGAGCCATTGATAATTTCAAACGTAGAATCAACCTGCGGATGCACAGTGCCGAAATATACTACTACGCCCGTATTGAAGGGAGCTAAAGGTACAATCACTGTCACTTTTAACGCTGCTGCTATCCAACCGGGCTTCACAAAAGCTGTCACGATAAAATCGAATGCACGTACTCCAATCAAAGTGCTTTATATCAAAGGCGAAGTGATCCAGTCAAGTACAAGATAATAAGCAAAATTTTTATGTATAAAACCTCTCCCCATCCGGAGAGGTTTTTTATTTTTGCTCCATGCCAGAAATTTCAATTAAGGGCAGGCATATGCCAGCCTCACCTATTCGTAAACTTACCCCTTTCGCTGATAAAGCAAAAAAGGATGGAAAGCAAGTGTTCCATCTAAATATTGGCCAGCCCGATATAGAGACTCCTGAAGGTATGTTGAATGCCATCAAAGACATCGATTTTAAAGTTTGGGCTTATACGCCTTCAGAAGGCACTATGGCCTACCGCTCTAAACTGACTGAATATTACAATAAGCTTAACTACGATATAGTAGCAGGACAAATATTGGTAACTATTGGTGGCTCTGAAGCGATTACTATTGCTATGCAGGCTTGTGTAAACGAAGGCGATGAGATTATTATTCCTGAACCATTTTATGCGAATTATAACGGGTTTGCCTGCATGAGCAATATTGTTGTTAAGCCTATCCTGTCATATATCGAGAATGGTTTTGCTTTGCCGGAGATCAGCGAATTTGAAAAATTGATCACGCCAAAGACTAAGGCTATCATAATTTGTAACCCCAACAACCCCACTGGTTATCTTTATTCAAGGGAAGAACTTGAAGCACTAAAAGTTTTATGTTTGAAATACGATCTTTTCCTCTTCTCCGATGAAGCTTACCGTGAATTCTGTTACGATGGCAGAGAATTCATTTCGCCGATGCATCTTGAAGGCATGGAGGAACATGTTGTTGTTCTAGATACTGTTTCTAAGCGATACAGCGCCTGCGGGGCCCGACTGGGATGCCTGATCACCAAAAATAAAGATGTTATTGCCGCCGGATTAAAATTCGCTCAGGCCAGGTTAAGTCCGGGCATGGTTGAACAGATTGCTGCAACAGCAGCCGTTGACACACCGGACAGTTATTTTGAAAACGTAAATTCAGAATATACACTCCGACGGAATACTTTGGTAAAACGACTGAATAGTATTAACGGTGTTTATTGTCCGAATCCTGGCGGGGCATTCTATGTTGTGGCAAAATTTCCAATTGATAATGCCGACAAATTCTGTCAATGGATGCTTGAGGAATTCGAGCATGACAATCAGACAGTGATGATGGCTCCTGCAACTGGATTTTACAGTTCCAAAGGATCAGGAAGCAATGAAGTTCGATTGGCATACGTTTTGAACATTCAAGATCTGGAATCAGCTATGAACTGTTTGGAGAAAGCTTTACAAGTTTATCCTGGCCGGACAAACTGATTTTAAGCAAGGATATGGTTGGCATTTCATATCTTTGTATTATACTTAACCACCAAAAATTAATGGGCCCGACCGGAATTGACAGGATGGAGATAGGTATGTAAGCATGCAGCGCGTTGTGAGACTAGCGCTCGAATCTGAACTCTCAAACCACAATTGGCGAAAATAACTACGCCTTAGCTGCCTAATTTAGAATTAGCATAGCTTTTGTCCCGCTGGGTTCCGCTTTGTAGCTTAGCATCAGGGGCATCGAACAACAAAGCTGGCCAGGATTTAATGGTGTGATAATCCGGCAAGAAAAAACACCTACGGAAGAAGGTACAGGCGAGCGGTTGGCCTTCCCCTTCCCGACAATTAAACAACTGCTAAGCATGTAGAAAGCATAATTTGTCCCATGTTTGGACGAGAGTTCGAATCTCTCCGGGTCCACTTGATGATTAAAAAGCAGGCAGCAGCCTGAGCGAAACAAGAAAAACCAAGTCCCAATGGGCTTGGTTTTTTTGTGCAGCGAAGGATGCCAAACGCGCAGCGTCCCGGACCTGATCCGGGATCATTTCCCTACACAGGTAAGGAGCAGATCAGCGAAGCTAATCTCCCAGACCCAAAATTCATTTGCTTTGCGAATCCGCAGTCGACACCTGAGAATGGTGGCCACGTGCCAAAACGAGATCCGATTTAATCGGGGAAGAGCAAAAATTTGGTATTTTTATCGCGTTTATATATCATCCAAAATGTTTGTGTTAAAAGTTCCAATCCTATAATGATAAAAAAGCTGTTCTTAATCACCCTTCTGTCTCTTGGCTTAAGCCTCCCCTCTAAAGCAAACTTCGATTTCAACAGCAATTGTATCAAAGCCTACCAGGCCATCTTTGATCTCCGCTTGAGCGATGCAAAAGCCCTTATTCAAAACGAAAAAAGGCTGAATCCAGGTAATGGAATTACAATACTTTTAGATAATTACGTCGATTATTTCACACTTCTGGCTTCTGAGAATAAAGCCGATTACGAACGTTTAAAAAGCCAAAAATCCGCCCGTTTAGAGGCATTGGAGAATCAGAATAAAAATTCTCCTTATTATCTTTTCGCCCAGGCGGAGATCAATTTGCAATGGGGGATGCTTAAGAGCCGTTTCCAGGATTATATGTCATCTGGTCTCGATATAAAGCGGGCTGACAATCTGCTTTCTGAAAATGCTACCAAATATCCATCATTCTTACCTAATAAGAAAAGTTCCGGGTTGATCGACGTAATCTTCGGATCAATCCCGTCCAATTTAAAGGGCATTTTCTCCACCCTGGGAATAAAAGGAAATGCCAGTACAGGTATAAGGACACTAGAATCCCTATATACCACTCTCCCTCAAACTTCCTATAGTTTTTATAAAGATGAAGTTGTGTTTTTCCTTTGTTATATCGAGACTGATCTCGTACATAACAAAGCCAATTACGTTAAAATTATGGGCCTGACAACATCTATGGATGATTCAAGCCTCCTGAAAACATATCTGCAGGGTTATGTGTCGGCAAGAAGTGCTCAAAACGATCGTGCTATCGATTACCTCTTGAAAAGGCCTAAAGGTAACGATTACATCAATTTTCCGGTTTTGAACTATCATTTGGGTAATGCCAAACTCAACCGAATGGACAATGATGCGAATGTTTACCTTATTAATTATATAAAAGAGTATAAAGGCATAAATTATGTAAAAGATGCGTACCTAAAGCTCGCTTATTACTTTTACCTGAGAGGCGATAATGCTAAATACAACACATTTTTGAAGATGGTTAAAACTCAGGGGAGCCTCTATGATGAAAAGGATAAACAGGCTTTAAAAGAAGCAAATGATACAGCCCCTAATTTAGATCTCCTGAAAGCTCGTCTCTATTTTGATGGAGGATATTATCCGAAAGCTCTGGCTCAACTAAACGGAAAAGATGCAGGGGATTTCAAATTAAAACGAGACCAAATTGAGTTCTTCTACCGTTTAGGACGTATTTATGATGAATCCGGAAGAGATACTGATGCTATATCAAATTATCAGAAAGCCGTAAACAGCGGTAAACTAACTTCTTATTATTATGCCGCGAACGGAGCCTTAAGTATAGGGAGCATCTACGAAAAAAGAAATGATAGAGCTAAAGCGTCTTCCTATTACAAGCAGGCCATCGCGATGAAAAATCATGAATATGAAAATAGTATCGAGACTAAAGCGAAGGATGGATTGAGGAGAATGGGATATTGATTTGGGATCAAGGAACAAACCTGCCTGCCGGCAGGCAGGGAACAAGGAGCAAAGACTCCCACAAAGCGTTATAAATGAAACAATGGTTAGACCTTAGTCGTCAGTGAAGCGGAATTGTTTCTTAACGGCGGTCTTGTGGTGGGTGTTTATTTCGTTGCCGAGTTTTTGGAAATCGAAGTCATGGTTTGTTCCACAGCCGAGAAGATGATAGTACACTGAGGGGCGCAGGCTTTCGAAATATTCGATGAAGTTACTGCTCCAAATCAGCTGACAATTACCTTTAATCTGTGGTACGATATGGTTAATCCCATCCTTCATCACGATATCACGCACATGATTTGATTCCAGGTTACCCTGGGGATACATGAGAAGCAGATTTCCTGGCGTATTTAACAGTTCCGCCGCGTAGGCCAGACTTTCGTTTACAGTGGTAGTTCCCGGAGCAACGGAAAAGCATCCAAAATACTTCAGCCAGGGGTTCATCTCCATTTGCTTCTTCAAAACCATTATATAAAAACCCTTTATTTCCTGCTTTTTATGAATCTCATTCCAGCAGAGATACGCCGCCCAAAATCCATCCCAGAAACTAAAATGATTGCACATCAACATAATGGAATGCCCTGCTTTAACGTCAACCCCATTAATCACCATTTTCTTGAATCGCTTTCTTAAAAACCAAGTCAGGATTTTTCCAGCTACTATTATTAACCAGGGGATTTGTTTTGCTTTAATGATCATGCATTAGCCGGGATAGAGCGTTGGCAAAGTTAAGATTGATCATGTCATGATTTTCATTAATTACAAATTGCTTCGCAAGATCAATTTTTGGAATAATATCCTTACCAATCGCAGGCGGATAATTCTTGTCGCGTTCGCCAAAAATAAACACGCTTTTTATTTGATGCTGATTAAGTTTAGAGATAAATTTTTCTGGATTTAGAGTTAAGAAACGCATATAACTAGCACAAGCATAAAAACTGAACCTTAGTTCCGGGCTTGCCACTTCTTTGAAGAGTATATCGTAGCCTTTCTGGTCGATAATCCTAATCTTCTTCAACACAGATAATAACCGCGGCATATTATTACTACTCAGGGCCATCCGTTCAAGTACCTTGTTGCCAATACGGTTTCCACTCAAAAATGTAATGATTTTACCTGGCTTCAGACTCGAGGGAGCAGCAATAAATAGTTCATGGATATGTTCAGGAATTTCTTCCACCAGACTGGTCGCGTAATGAGATCCCATAGAATAGGCGATAATTGAAAAAAGATCAACTCCGGCCTCTTTACAAAAATCCTTAAATAGGCTGGCTAGTTGAACCTTTGAAATTCCCCTCTTTAATGCTTCCACACTTTGATCTTTCAGGACGGTCTTCTTGTGAAAAAAGAGATCGAAACCATAGAATGTGTATTCCTCACCCATCGCCTCTTCGAGAACCTTAAATTGCCTGCCGTGCATACCATATCCATGAAAGCAAAACATATTTCTAGGACCGGCGCCGAACCGATAGTAATGCATGTCGACCAGATCATTTGAAAAGTAATGACTAGTCATATTTTCTTTGTACTATAGCAATAGCGAAAGTATACTCCCCGTCGTGAGTAATACTCAGGCTAATTTCCAGATTGTCATAATATTCAGGCAGGCTAACCCTGGGGATACCTGCTATTTTAGACCGTTTAATCTCAATATTTTTAAATGCCAGCGGCCGGTCATATAATTGTTTAATTCCTTTATAAACAGATTCCTTAGCTGCCCAGGTTGAAGCATATCTGAGTTTAGGATCATCAAAACGTTCACAATATTCAATCTCTTTTAGTGTAAATACTTTTCCCTTGAAAAGCTCAGTAAACGATTTCAAAAAATCAGGAATGAAAACGAGGTCATTCCCTACTGCAAAATTCTGAAGTTCTAAATTTAGAATTGTACGGTTAATGCTATTCCTCATCGATGCCAATTCCCATTATATTGAACCCGCCGTCTACAAAGTGGATATTCCCTGTGACCTTAGTTGAAAGCTTAGAAAAATAATATAATGCAGTATCGGCGACGTTTTCGGCTGTAACGTTCCCAAGCGGTGCTGTCGCTTTGCCTATTTTACGGAGCTTTCTTACCCCATTAATACCGCCCGAGGAAGTTGTCATTACTAATCCTGCAGAAATAGCATTCACCCTGACCCCGCTTTTGCGGAAATAGCTGGCCAGATAAAGCATAATGTTTTCCAGCGCTGCCTTATTTACAGCCATACCTGCATAACCGGGAAAAACGCGTTGTGAAGCATTATAAGTTAGGGTCAGAATCGAAGCATCCTTAGCAAGTAATAGTTCTGCGACCCTGCAGATCCTTAGTAAAGAGTATGCGCTGATGTTAAACGAATCCATTAGATCTTCAAAAGGAATATTAATGTATGATGGCGCTGGCTTATCACTACCGGGCAAACTGTAGCACATCACGTTCTGACTTGCGAATGCAACTCCGTGAAGGATATAACTGATCGGACCAAGGCCCTTGTTTATCTTTTCCAGGAATTGTTTAATAGCCACTTCATCACGAGCATCGACACTTGCGGAATAAGTAGTATCCATGCCATTGGATTCCATAAGGAAAAGGACTTCGTCACGGGTTTCCGGAACATAACTCAAAGCCACTTTGCAACCCGATTGATGTAATTTCACAGCTACATGAAAGGCAATCGAACTGTCATTCCTGACTCCGAATATTACCGCTACCTTGTTCTTATTATCGATCATGAATTGTCTTTTGAAACCAAAATAGAACTGTTGGTGCCTCCAAAGCCGTAATTTAAACAGGCAATCGAATTTATTTCTTTTCCAAAGCTTTGTTGCGGCAATAGATCTCTGAAAGAAGCCAGTGGTACCTGCGGCCCGTCCCAGTTATCGCTTTTCTGGAAAGCTTCCAGCTCTGGGTTTAACGCTTCCGAGTTCAGACAAGGCAGAACCTTTTGTTCACGCAGCATCAGCAGGGCAACCACAAACTCGACTGCCCCAGCTGCTCCAAGCATATGCCCGAACTGAGATTTAGGGGCCGAGATATGATATTTCTCACTGCCCAGGAAATCCACTACGCTCAAAAGCTCAATCGAATCGCCAACGGGTGTGGAGGTTCCATGAACTTTAACCACATCAGGTGTAAATCCGGAATCTCCTATTAAGCCCTTCCACAATCGCCTTTGACCGGCGAAGGATGGGTAAAACATATCCCCGTCACCGTCGGAATTGTTAAAATAACTGTCAATTACTCCAAGTATATTGGCTCCGCGGGCCTTCGCCAATCCATACTCTTCAAGACATACAATTCCGGCGCCAAAGGAACATACAAAACCATTTCGATTCATGTCAAATGGGCGGGAACTCTCCCCGGCGGAAAAGCCACGACTCAATACGTGCATCGCATCAAATCCTATAAACGTTTCAAGCGAAGTACCTTCTACGCCGCCGGCAACAACACGATCTTGAAGGCCAAATTTGATAAGCCTGTACGCATACCCTATGTTGCCCAATCCGGTGGCACATGCAGAACCTATAGATTCGCAAACACCTTTATTCCTTATGAGGCATGAGACATTCGCCGCATCACGGTACACCATCGCCCTGTCAACAGTATGAGAACCCACAAGCCTGGTCTTTACTCCCAATTCAAAGAATCCGTGCCATGCAGGTCGCAGAACTTCATGTCCGCCGCCCCCCGATCCCACTACAACGCCTGTGACCTCCGATTCCGTTTCCATCGTGTTCCACCCTGCCATACGTATAGCGTCCTGGGAAGCCAGCATAGCCCAAATACTCCCTAAGTCAGCAGTCGCAAGGTTTGAATTAGGAATTCTGGCCAGTTGGTCGATATAAACTTCCGGGTATCCGGGAATGAGGTCTGAATAAATAGCTTCAAGGTCCTTTTCGCCCTCAGTTACAAAACCAGAGACAGTGGATCGGATATTTTTACCATATGCAAGAGCCTTGTCCCATTCCCTGATCAAACTCTTATTAGAGAATAGCTTATCCGAAAAGTCGTCCAGATCCCGGCAGGTAGGAAATACGCCTCCCATGCCAACTACAGCAACTTTTCTGCCCTGAATTTCCATTTAGGCTCTTTCTTTGACCTTGATAACCAAATCTACAATATCTTTTACCTTCGATCCCATATCATCAATATCGTCGTCCTCAAATTCCACATCAAATTTCTGTTCTGCTTTGGCAGCGATATTAATTAATTCTGTTGAAGGTGTATTCAGATCGGCAATAAAGTCGGTCTCCTCTGTTATATTTTTCAGCTTCTCTGGATCAATAGTCCGAACCGTTTTTAATATCTCAACCAGTCCCTCGATAATTTCCTGTCTTTCCATTATTTATTTATTGTAAAAGTTTCTTTTTTTAAAGCCCGGCCGGTAACATCAAATAATTCAGCAATAAGACTAAAGTCGTTTCCGATATCATAACTATTAAGTCGCGATTCGTTAAAGTCGCTAAAATATTCGGTCAGATTTAAACCAGCTGGTACTCTATATATCCTGCCATCACTCACCATTTGCCTGAATTTATAGAATTTGATCTGGCCCATGCTGATAAATGTCTCTCCCACGGCCAGGTAATTGTGGAAATTCACGCTCCCAATACTGATAAACGCTGGCACAAATCGATCTTTAAGCTGTTCTGGAGTACAACTCAGCTTTTTACACTCGAGGAATGTGCCGCATGATACAATTGTGGCCTGCGCAAATGCCTCAATCTGATCTACGCCGCGAAAAACCCCAAAATGATCATGAACATCTCTGGACTTGGGGGTATAACTTGCCACAATTCCTTTTTGAGGGTCGTGCCAGTGGAATTCGTCCAGGAGTAATTTGGTTGGACCGTGCAACAGCATTTGACCGGGTTCAAACCCGACTAAATTATCGTTATTAAAATAATCCCCCATTCACTTCAATATTACTCCCATTAATATAAGATGCCTTCTCAGAAAGCAAAAAAGCAACTGTTTCGGCAATCTCTTCAGCCGTGCCAAACCTTTGGGCGGGAATCATTTTTAAATATTTTTCTCTATGTAGCTCCGGGATTTGGTCCGTCATGGAGGTTTTTATAAATCCCGGGGAAATACTCAAGATTCTTATCTGATGGCCCGCGTATAACTCGCCGGCTTCTTTTGCCATTGATTTAGAAAATGCAATCAGCCCGGCTTTGGTAGCCGCGTAAATGGATTGAAATGCATTTCCAGTTTCAGCTACGCAGGAGCTCACGTTAAGTATAACTCCTTTATTTTTCAAGCCAAAAAGTTTGATGGCCGTTTTCGAAATCATAATCGGTGCTTTCAGGTTCACCATGATCATATGATCGATATCGCGTTCAGGCTGAAATGCAAGTGGTTTGTCAATAGAAATGCCCGCGTTGTTGATAACTGCATAAAGATCGTCCCCGTGCTCCGATTTCAATTTTTTACAAAACTCGCTCAACTCATCAGCATTACTCAGATCGGCTGCCAGCACAAAATTCCCTTCTCTGAGTTCTATGATATTTTCGCTTTTTGAAGCATGTAAAATAAGGCAGTACTCCGTATCGAGTTTTCTGGCAATAGCCAAACCCAGGCCTTTACTTGCCCCTGTAATTAAAACTTTTGGTTTGTTCACGTATTATGGATATGCCCGATCAAGTTGATTAGCCAAAAATAGAAATATCATTTAACGATCGAAGCATAAAATAATACTTCTAATTTACTGCTCTATTGTTCCGATAGTTCAATCCACACCGGCCCATGGTCGCTGCTCTTTTCCCAGCCCCTAACATGACGGTCCACACCCGCATTGAGAAGACGTTTATCTATGGACGGGCTTAGCAGAAAATGGTCGATACGCAGTCCTGCATCACGCCCGTATGCATTGCGGAAATAGTCCCAAAAAGTGTAGATCGTTTTACCCGGGTTGAGTTTTCTAACAGCATCTGTCCATCCCTGCTCCATAAGCTTGTGAAAAGCGGCGCGGGTTTCAGGCCGGAATAAGGCATCATCCCCCCAACGCTCTGGTTTATAAACATCAAGCTCAGTGGGCATCACATTAAAATCTCCCGTTAAAACAACTGGCAGACCGCTTTCAAAAAGTTCTTTCGCATGTGTCATTAACCGTTCAAACCACTGGAGCTTATAGTCAAATTTTGGTCCGGGCGCAGGATTACCATTGGGCAAATAAAGACAAGCAATGACAATATCATTGATCCAGGCCTCGATATAACGACTCTGGCTGTCTTCAGGATCACCAGGGAGAACCCTTCTTAACTCTTTTATTTCCATTCCCCGTGCAAGTATAGCAACACCATTCCAGCTTTTCTGGCCCTGCCAGATAGCATTGTATCCGGCGTCGTTAATGGCCTGCAAGGGGAATTTTTCTTCCGGCGCTTTCAGTTCCTGCAGAGAAACAATGTCAGGTTTGGTTTCTTCAAGCCAACGGAGAAGAACTGGTAATCGGCCGTTAACACCGTTTACATTATAAGTGGCTATTCTCATATTATACACTTTACATCTGTAATATCGCGATAAAAAACCAATCAAATGATGGTCGGTTGAAAGTCATAAGTTTCTGATATGTCTTTTACATGACCAACAACTTTATTCAATTCTTGTTATTTGTTGTTTAAACATTTAATTACCATGAGCGATAAACTTCTTTTACCATATACTTCCGGTTCTTTAGAACTAAAAAACAGGACCGTGATGGCTCCAATGACACGCAGCCGGGCTACGTCCGACAATATTCCAACAGATCTTATGGCTGATTATTACCGGCAGCGAGCAGAGGCCGGACTGATAATTACAGAAGGAACTTCACCATCTCCAAATGGACTAGGGTATTCCAGTATTCCAGGTATTTTCAATCATAAACAGGTTGATGGATGGAAGAAGATTACGGATGCAGTACACGAGGAGGGCGGAAAGATTTTCATCCAATTAATGCACACGGGTCGGATTGGACATCAGCTAAATCTTCCTGAAGGAGCAGAAGTACTTGCGCCATCGGCTGTTAAAGCTGCTGGACAAATGTATACGGTGAACGGCGGCATGCAGGATCATCCCGAACCACGCGCATTTACTGCGGACGAAGTTAAAAATACTATTAAAGAATATGTCGATGCTGCCAAAAACGCGATTGAAGCGGGATTTGACGGTGTGGAACTTCACGCAGCCAATGGATACCTGATCGAGCAATTTATAAACCCGGGAACGAATACTCGTAATGATGAGTATGGTGGAACAATTGAAAACAGAGCCCGGTTTCTCTTTGAGATCGCTGAACAAACGGCAAACATTATAGGGAAGGAAAAAGTTGGTGTACGCTTTTCACCATTTGGTGTATTTAACGACATGCCGGCTTACAAGGAGGTCGACCAGACTTATACATTTCTGGCAGAAAAGCTGAATGAACTGGATATCCTTTATATACATCTGCTTGATCATTCTGCCGGCAATGCTTCACCTGATATAACTCGCGTTAAAGATATAATCCGTTCGAGATTTCAAAACATACTAATATTCTGCGGCGGTTTTGACATGCAAAAAGCTGAGGATGAATTAAAAAAAGGAATAGCTGATCTTATAGCTTTCGGAATTCCTTTCCTTACCAACCCTGATCTGGTTGAACGAATGAAAGTGGGATCTGAATTAAATCAGCCTGATTTTAGCACGTTTTATACGCCCGGAGAAAAGGGATATACGGATTATCCATCCTCTAGAAATACCCTCGTATAAAACTGCAATCTTTGGGTAAATTCTTAAAACCTTCTGATATGATTTCAGAAGGTTTTTTTATTGAATTTAAGATCATAAATTGCATCAATTAAGACTTACAAAATGAAAAAGCTATTTTTCTTTCTCTTCCTGGTAATTTTAACTTCACACACGGTGATAGCTCAAGCGAAAAAACCTCTGAGAATGGGTATTGCCGGAATTACTCATTCCCATGTACATGGTTTGTTAGGAAGACCTCAACGAGGCGACATAGAAATTGTTGGCATAGTTGAGCCCAATAAAGATTTAGCTCAGCGTTATGCCACCAGATATGGCTATAATATGAATATAGTTTTTAATTCATTAGCCGAAATGATTTCCAAAACAAAACCCGACATCGTGACCGCATTCGGATCCATATTCCAGCACTTGGAAGTAGTACAAGCCTGTGCTCCGTTGGGTATCCATGTTATGGTTGAAAAACCATTGGCTGTAAGTTTGGATCATGCACAGAAGATGAAAGCTCTAGCTGAAAAACATAAAATACATCTGCTAACAAACTATGAGACTACCTGGTATGCCACCAATCACAAGGCCTACGAACTAGTCAATAAAGACAAAGCTATAGGTGATTTAAGAAAAATTGTTATCCATGACGGACACAAAGGTCCTCAGGAAATAGGAGTAAATAAGGAATTTTTAGATTGGTTAACTGATCCGATTCAAAATGGTGGAGGCGCAATCACCGATTTTGGATGTTATGGCGCGAATCTCATCACCTGGTTAACAAATGGCGAAAAACCCGAGTATGTAGTATCAATAACTCAACAGATAAAACCCAATATTTACCCGAAAGTTGACGATGAAGCAACTATTCTTCTTAAGTATCCTAAGATGCAAGGTATAATTCAGGCGTCCTGGAATTGGCCTTTTAACCGAAAAGATATGGAGGTTTATGGTAAAACCGGATACGTTATCACGGATAATAGTTCCGATATTCGGGTACGTTTAGAAAATGACAAAATGGAACAAAAGGATAAGTTGAAAGAGCGTCCAGCTCCGTATAATGATCCATTTTCCTTATTTTCGTCAGTAGTTAAAGGAGAAATCACATTACCAAAGTATGACCTTTCTTCCCTTGAAAACAATATGATTGTTGTAGAGATATTGGATGCAGCAAAAAAGAGTGCTAAAACAGGAAAGGCCGTAAAACTTAATCAGGACAATTGA
>NZ_JBKJUM010000058.1:0-3877 GCF_046590655.1 Daejeonella sp. | reverse complement strand
GCAAAAAGCTTTTCTTTATCTACTTTTTCTACCATAGCACCATCCTTAAGTGCTTTTGAAATGGCAGTAAACGGACCAGTAACAATTTCTTCGTTACCCTTAAGTCCTGACTTAACAAGGATATAAGTATCATCCTGTATACCGGTAGTAACCAGTACCTGTTTCACTTTACCTCCGCTATATACAAAAACATATTCTTTGATTGGCTCTGTATCCTTCTTCTTTTCCTTATCAGAATCGGCAGATGATGAAGGAGGGCCACCTGATGCGTCAACTTTTGCATCCTTCTTTTCCTCACGTGTGGTCACCGATTGAATGGGCACGGCTATTCCTTTAAATTCTTCAGTCTGAATATCCACTGTTGCCGACAAACCCGGACGGAATGGTGAAGGGTTAGCGCTATCCCCGCGGAGAAGCTTTTGATATGAATCCTGAAGAATACGGACTTTAACAGTGAAATTTGTCACCTGATCTGTAGAAGTTCCGACAACGTTCGAAGAACTTGCAATTTCTGTTACCTCACCTTTGAATTTTTGATTCTGGAATGCATCCACCTCAATTTCCGCTATATCACCCACAGATACACGGTTAATGTCGCTTTCGTTAACATCAACACTTACTTCCATTGAACTTAGATTTGAAATTCTCATGATTTCAGTACCTGCCATTTGCGAAGTACCCAGAATCCTGTCGCCAAGTTCAACAGATAATTTTGAAATTACACCATCAGTAGGCGCATAAATAGTCGTCTTAGCCAGATTGGCACCCGCCTCTTTTACAACCGCATTTGATTGTTCCACGCCAAATCTCGAACCAACAACATTCTGCCGTACAGCTTCGAGGTTTGCACGAGCTCCTTCATACTCTGCTTTTACAGCATCAAATTCTGCAGCTGACACCACCTTTTTAGTAAATAGCTCCTGGTTTCTCTTATATTTTGCTGTTGTATTCGCAAAATTTGCTTCCGCTTGCTTGAGTGATTGTTGTGAACCGGCCAAAGCAGCACGCTGGCTATTTAAAGAAGCCACAGCCCGATCATACCCAGATTGAAGGACATCGGGACGAACTTTACATAGTAATTGCCCTCTCTTGACAACATCACCCTCCTTTACGAGGAGTTGAACCACTTCGCCGGAAACCTCAGCACTTAACTTTACCTCTACTTCAGGCTGGACCTTTCCGCTTGCGGATACAGTTTCAACAATTGTTCTCGACGTGGCTTTCTCCACAGCAATCTGGACGGAATCACTTTTACCAAACCAGCCCAGCTTACTTCCGGTAACAGCTAACACTAATAGCACTCCAGCTCCAATGAGCACATATTTTAACGTATTATTTTTCTTTGCCATGTCTTTTTTATAAAAGGAATTTTGGGATTAAAATGTTATGGGGTTTCCAAGGTAATAATCAATCACCTTGCTTCTAAAGATTAGATCGTAACGAGCCTGGATTTGATCAAATTGGGCCTTATTTAGATTTGTCTGTGCGAGATTAAAATCCAGTGAATTAACTAAACCTACACCATATCTCTGTTCGATTACATTGAACGCTTCCCTTGACGATTCGAAGGCGGTCTGCGCCGAATAATATCTTTTTTCAGCTGCTCTCAAATCATAAACCGACTGATTGATAACCTTATTAAGGTTATTCTTTGCGAGTTGCTCATTAAGTTCACCATTCTGTAAACCAATTTTCGCCCTTCGTACAGCTGACCTGGCCGAAAATCCATTAAAGACCGGAATACTTAACCCAAAACCAATAAATTGGTTAAAATTATCCTGAACCTGTGTAGCAAAACTTGTATTACCAAACGAACCATTTGAATAGCGCGTTCCCATTCCTGTCTGTAAATTTAAAGAAGGATAGTACCCGCTCTTCGCAATATCGATTTCCTTTTGGAGGACCAGTTTCCGTAACTCTGCCAATTTGATATCCGGAAAATTAAGGGATGCAGACTTGTAAACATCAGCAGCCGAATATGCGGTATTAACTGTTGCAATATCATTGACTGCCGGCTTTTCCACCTCAAACGGTATCGAAGGGTCACGTTCAAGAAGTTGAGCCAAATTTAAGAAGGCAAGATCTAACTGATTTTGAGCATTGGTAACATTCAGTTCTGCAGTTGCAACCTGTGATTTGGACTGTGCAAGATCAGCCAGGGTACGATTGCCAACGTCGAAGAATTTTTGCTCAATGTCAAGCTGTTGCCTGGATATATCTATTTGTTGTCCCGCCGCTATCAACAGATCCTGCGAATTAAGCACCGTGAGGTAATTAGTTACAACAGCAAGAACGAGGTCATTTTTGACTTTCTGAGTAAAACTCTTATCAACGTCTAACTGTAGTTTGTTTTGAGCTATAATATTTATTCGTTGGAATCCCCCAAATAATGGAGTATTGGATGATATATTTACGTTGTTTGAAGTGATCCCCTGATTAACGAACTGGTTCGTTAATGGATCTATACTTCGTCCAAAATTAAAGTTGAGACCTGTGTTTGCGTTCAGGGAAGGGTACAATGAATATTTTGATTGTCTAAGATTCTCATCTGAAATTGCTTCTGAAAACTGAGCCTGCTTGACTTGAAGGTTGTTTTCAACTACAAGCTCAGTTGCTCTTTTTAATGTTATTTTTTCCTGAGCCTGTAAGTTTACTGATGTTGAGATCAAAAGGATTATCAGGAAAATATAGTATTTGGGAGATCCTGTTCGTTTATTTAGTTTCATATAATTATTGGACAACATCAAATTGGTTAGATTCCTCTATAAAATTAATATTATAAATTACTTAACATATTTATCTTCGTCACAAATTAGCAAACGATTTGTACTTTACGAGCTCCCCTTTTTGGTTACAATGGCTTTATCCCACATTAACCTGGCATAAAAACAGGAAAGAGAAATATGTTTATCTCACGTTTGACGATGGACCTGTACCGGTTGTTACACCATATGTATTAAATACCTTAGAAAAGTTCGATGCACTTGCCACTTTCTTCTGCATTGGCGAAAATGTATGCAAATATCCCAATATTTTTAAAGATGTCTTAGCTAAAGGACATAGGGTGGGCAACCATACTTTTAATCATTTGAAAGGTTGGAATACACCAGACCAGGAATTCTTAGAAAATATTGAAAAATGCTCGGAGGCAGTCCATTCAAACCTATTCAGGCCACCATACGGGAGGATTAGTAAAGTTCAGATCAGAAAGGTCAAGAATATGTTTCCCGAAATGGAAATTGTGATGTGGGACGTTCTAAGTGGCGATTTTGATCGCAATATCAGTTTGGAAAAATGTACACGAAACGTATTGAAAAATGTAAAAAATGGTTCAATAATAGTATTCCATGACAGTGAGAAAGCCTTTGCCCGGCTGGAGCACACCCTTCCCATTGTCTTGAAAGAGTTGCAGTTGCAGGGTTATGGCTTCAAAATGCTCTAAATTCTGAACTAAATAAACTTCACTCCCCAATATCCTCTATCATCATTTGTCAAGGAATTGTGCCTTTAACTGCACTAAACATTTATGCAGGTAAATTATGCTAACATCTTTCGAAACGGTTATGCCAATAGCTTTTTCCTCCTTTTGATTAAATCATCTTTGGATATATTTACTGGACCGCTATTGACTCTACTGGTATTCAGGGGATTTTTTCTCACTAGATTCGCGCAATTACTGCATTTTTAACCCCCTTTTTTGTAACTTCGCTCGCAGATAAAACAGGAATAATTAAAATCAAGCAAATAACATGGCATTTGATTTAGACATGATCAAAAAGGTTTATGATAACTACGGCATCCGTCTTGAAGCGGCTCGCAAGGTTGTCAATAAACCGCTTACATTAACAGAGAAAATTTTATATGCCCATTTGTGGCA
>NZ_JBKJUM010000065.1:0-17100 GCF_046590655.1 Daejeonella sp. | reverse complement strand
CTGTTGTTGTCCCGCCATTTGCTTCAGTTAATACCACATCCTCCTTAGAAGGCAATTCGAGCTGACGCGCAACACGAATACCGAAACTACCCTCTTTTGTATCCTTCATGGTGACTGCGCCTCCACTGGCTCTAAGAGTTGTAATGCGGTCAATAATGCGTGTTGAGCCCTTCGCTATAAAGTGAAATTCGGTAGTTTCGGCAAGTAATTCCTTCCCCTGAGGGTCAATCCAGCTTGCTGTTGTTTGTAACGAACCTTCACCCAAACCATCAGTCATCTTCTGAATGCCTACATGTTTGATCTGACCGCCATTAACATTTCGCTTACCTTCTGAACCATTACCCCAGAAATCATACCCATTTACATTGCCATAGTTCAACCAGTTACCTACCTGATGTATATGGTCGCGCCTTTCACCCTCCCTCGGGTAAATCGGGAATCCCCGGGTTATTGGGGTTCCGTTTGCAGTTAATACCGGATAAAGTACCGGCTTATATACATTATCTGGCCACCAGTAAGAGGTAAACAGCTTATCATCAACTATAACGTCGACTTTCTTATCAGCTTCATTCTTAATAAACTTAACTGTTGGATTATTCTGCACTTGCTTCTGGGCAGTACAGGCAACGGTTCCTGTAAGGATAATACCTGAAATAATTATTGCATTTAATTTTATCTTCATTTATAAATTTTTGAATTCGATTTAATAGTAAATAAATGCCTTCAGAGGGCTAAACTTCTGTCGGAACGATATATGGGTGGCGATATACCCTGCTTAACATGGTATCAGCCTCAAGATCATTTGCAAATTTTTCATAATCACCCATAAACTTCAGTTCACGGCCAAGCCTGTAGGAAATATTTGCCAGGAAAGGCACTGCTGATGAATAATGACCTTCTCTGATGTCGCAATGAAGAGTTTCATGCTTACCAGATTTGATGGCATCAAGGAAATTAACAAAATGCTCTGTATTGCTTGAGCCTGTAAGTGAAGCGACTTCATTACTGGCTGCTTTTGAACCTGCAAATGGTTCTTTCTCCTGTTTTCTGTAGGCCTTCCAGGTATCTCCATCGATCTCCAGGTATCCGTCATTGCCATAGAAAATATTTCCGACTTTTATCCCAAGGCCGGCTTCTGAATTTGAATATCTGCCTCTGGTTTCAAACTCAAGGATTTTCCCGTCCTGATATTTTGCTATAGAAATTTGTGTATTGGGAGTTTCCTGAGCACACTCTGAAGGATCGATACCATAGATACCGCCGCTTGAAAAGATAGACACCGGATGTTCATTTTTATTCAACCCCCAGCGGGCAACATCAAATTGATGCGGTCCCTGATTTCCGGTATCACCGTTGCCTGTGTCCCAAAACCAATGCCAATTGTAATGACCACGCTTTTCATTATATGCACGATAAGGAGCCGGACCGAGCCAACGGTTGTAATGCAGGGTAGATGGCGGGGTACTGTCTTTAGCAATTCCAAATGAGTCACGTGGTTTAATACACAAACCACGCGCGATATTTACTTCGCCAATACCTCCATCATGAAGAAATTTCATTGCCTCCATTACATTCGGGATTGAGCGGTTCTGGAATCCCACCTGAACGCGTACATTATATTTGCGAGAAGCTTCAATCATCTTCCTGCCTTCCCATATATTATGGGATGATGGTTTTTCAACATATACATGCTTCCCTGCCTGGCAGGCCCAGATTGTTCCAAGGGCATGCCAGTGGTTGGGTGTTGCAAATGATACCGCATCAATTTCTTTATCTTCCAGAACTTTACGCATATCCCATTCCGTCAACGGTTTGATACCGGTCTTTTCAAGAACAGTTTTTGCGCGCGGATCAAAAAATTGCTCATCAACATCACAAAGGGTTTTCAGACGCACGTTGTGACTGTTTTTCAAATCACACCAGGCGTTAATATGGGAAACACCCCGGCCTTTGATACCAATGACCGCTACATTAATGCGATCATTCGAACCAATAATCGATGCATAGGATTTTGCACTGAAACCGATGCCGCCTATTGCTAATCCGGTTCCGCCTATCAGGCTCTTTTTAATAAAATCTCTTCTTTGAGTCATGTTAAATGTTATAAGTATTTATATTTAAGTCAAAAACTAAACCTTTACTTTCGTATTTCCTCCCGCTGAAATAGCTATATCAAGGGGCTTGTTGGCTTTCCAGGATCCGGCAGTGAAATCAGGAATTTTTATAGTCGCCTGATTAGCTACTGACCATTCTGTTAGTGGCCCAATAGAGCTCCATAATGCTGCATCGTAAACATCCTGATCAAGCGGAAGACCATTTCGCAAACAATCGATTGTACGCCAATCCATTAAAAAATCGCCGCCCCCATGAGCACCTACTTCTTTAGCTATTTCACCAAGTTTCTTCACAATACTTGGTTCATACTTTTTTTCCAGGGCCTTGAACTCTTCATCAGTAATCCATTTTTGAGCATCTGACCCTCTCCATGTCTCAGGAGTAGCTTCGCGAGCGACAGAGATTTTTTCTACCGGAAACTGGATTGCCGTAGCTTTAGTTCCGCTGATCACTAAGCCGTCTGATTTAGGACGGGGTGAGGTGACATCATGCTGCAACATGATTGTGCGGCCCAAACTTGTGCGTATAGTTGTAGTATTCATACTGCCTCTAAATGGCTTGTCCACGAAATCTTTAAAAAAATCATCTTTGCTTGCAAGTTTTTTAGCCAGATCATTCATCATGAAATCGTTGCCGGACACTGAAACCAGATACTCAAATTTATCTCCCCTATTAATGTTCATTACCTGCGCAATTGGCCCCAGTCCATGGGTTGGATACAAATTTCCATTTCTGCCGATATTTTCCTTTAAACGCCATTGCTCATAGTATTTATCCTTGGAAAAATGACCATAAAGCAAATGATGAATGTAGGCTCCCTCTCCATGAATGATCTCACCGAAAAATCCCTGACGGGCAAGATTCAGCATCAAAAGTTCATAAAAGCCGTAACATGCGTTTTCCATCATCATGCAATGCTTTTTAGTTCGTTCAGAGGTTTCAACCAGTTGCCAGCACTCTTCCACGGTTTTTGCAGCGGGAACTTCTACACAAACATGTTTACCTTGATTCATAGCATAAACTGCCATAGGAGTGTGAAGTTCCCATGGCGTAGCAATAAAGATCAGATCAATATCCTTACGCTCACATACTTTCTTCCAGTCATCTTTACCAGAATAGGTATCTGGTTTGAAACTGGTCTTTTGGATTTTCTTTTTAGCTAAATCTAACTTTTCAGGCCTCAAATCACATAGAGCCTTTATATCAACACCCTCCAATATACTCACCTGACCAAGATGGGCCGGTCCTCTGTTACCTAAACCAATAAATCCGATTCTTACCACATCTAATTTAGGTGCAGCAAAACCTGACATATTAAAATGCTGAAGATGTGATTTCTGGTCAAGTGCAGATTTGTTATCAATTTTCGGCTCTGCAGCAAAACCATTCAGAACACCAGCACCGGCTACAGTAAGACCTGCCATTCCGGTAAGTTTTAAGAAATCCCTGCGTTTGTTTTTCATTGATATGGTTATTAATACTTCGTAATTAGTATATCTTATTTAAATAATTATCAAGCCTTACCAGCCCGGGCATTCCAGGGATCTATCTGACGCAGATTTTTAGAAGCAAGTGCATGGTAGCAATCCGGAAGATCAAACTCTTTCAATACTCCGGGTAATAAGGTTGACAAAGGCCAATCGTAGTCTTCATTTTCAGCAATTTCTGTGTAGCTGGTCAGGGCGTTTTTTAAAGTTATTTGTTTCACAGATTCGGATAATAAACCTGCAAAAGTTGCCGGGACTGCACCCCAGCCTCTGGCAACCAGATGAATGTCTGTATGCCCATATGATTTAAGCCATTCGATTATACGAAGTACATCAAATGTCTTTTGACCCACGTATGGGTAATCTAACATATTGCTGTGGGCTGCATAGAAATAGTCATTTCCGTAAGGTTTAAGGAAGTCATCATTACAGGTATTTGGCTGTGATTCGCCGATACCTCTGACGTCGCAGGCAAAAACAGCAGCATTTGGCTCGCCGACGATAAGTTCTTTAAGCATAGCGTCATTACGCAATTCATCATCTGCGGAATGATGCGAGACATATAATATGGCCCGCTTTAAACCCAATGGAGGGCGGGAAAGAAGGGGCGTGTCACTTAAACGGTAAACTAGAGCAAGTATCGATGATTCAGTTTCTATCGCATAAGTAGCAGCAAATTTTTTAGGATATTGACGGTCTGCTGATGGTCTTAAAATACGGTAGTTCGGGATACCGTCAGGGGACGGAAGTTTTAAGTTTGAAACAACAGCTTTCCTTAACGATTCTATATCCAAAACACGTCTCTTCTTTTTCAATGATTCCGAAGACTGCTTAGTAAACGAGTAAACGGTGCGGGACTTAAGCCCACCTACCTGGCCGTTTGGCGTGCACCAAAGTGCTTCTTCCTTTTCAAGAGTTAGGGCTGGTTCAGCCTTCGGACTTCCGTTCTTAGTAGCCTTATTGAACCATTCATACATCGCTTCGCGGTTATGCTGTGAATAGCCATGATACTCAGGTCCAATGAACAGGGCGGCACTGTCTTCAGCTCCGTATAATTTATAAAGTTTTTTCATTCTTGAGAACGACTCTTCTGCTCCTCTGACATCAAAATAGTCTTTTTCCTGGTCTAATATCATAACCGGCTTAGGAGCCATAGCAGCAATAAAATCTGAATGATCTAATCCCAGACTGAGAGCACCTGGAGGGCATTGTTCCATATCAGCGGGTAATTCGTTTTGCAGATTTTGTCCAAATCCGACAATAAAACAGCTAGGCGCCGCCATACTCAGACGCCGTTCTACCCCGCACAGCCAGGTTGCCTGGGTTCCGCCGCCAGAATTTCCGGTGACACCTATTTGTTTGGCGTCTACTTCGGTTCTTGTTAGCAGGTAGTCGACACATCTAATGGCATCCCAGGTAAGCCATGCGCTTAATGCTTCTCCGCAAAGAACCATCTGACTGCCCGCATAGTTATGCTCTGATACACCAATGCCACGTTGTGGCTTAAGTTCACTGGAAAGGTATTGCACCCTTTCGCCCTGGCCGATAGGGTCAAAAATCAATACTATATAACCCTTCCTGGCAAGCCCCTGCGCAAAGGATTGATATACAGGAGTGGCCTTACCCGGATCACCATGGCCGCAGGTGCCTATAATGGCTGGAAGCGGGGTGTTTAGCCCCTTTGGAATGTAGAGATTTGCTGTAACTAAAAAACCGGGACGGCTTTCAAAAATTATCTTTTCAATTTTATAAGCATCCCGTTCCAGTGTACCTGTAGTACGGGCATTCAATTGTGTTTTCTCAGGCCAGGGTCCAAAACATTTTTGGATTTTTCCTTGAATTTCACGAACATAGGCCTCTGCGTCAGTTTTAGACTGTAGACCGGCACGCCGTTTTTCAGATACCTGTTCGATTTCGCGAAACCGTCCAAGGAAATATTCCTGCACCATCCGTGGGAACCGGTTTAGAGGGCTTATTAAAGAAGACTTCTGACCCGCACTGAAACTTTGTATATCAAGCTGTTCTGCATATGCTGGAATAATACTGGCTCCGGTAAAGCCAACACCTGCCATACCTGCCAGTTTAATAAAGTCCCTGCGATTGTTCTTCATGTATATAAAGGTTTAATTTTTAATTGAAAATAGTCGCACCCTGTTGTCCGGAAATCGTTCTTAGCTTAGCAAACTCCGTCTGATATTCCTTTAAGCTAATCCCGCTAATCTTCACACCAGACATCGTTACAGGGTTAATGATCCGGATGTTTTTGCCGCTTAGTGCAGCTGCAAGTGATATATCGCCCCAGTTTAGAAAACCTGGAAGGTGAATGCCCATACTGAAATAATCAATGGAACCGCCCTTATCAAATAAGTAGCTCAAGGGAGCATCGCGCATTATAATATTATCCACATTTCCCCCGGAGGCGGCTAAAAATAAGGCTGCCAGACCGGCTTCCTTACTGCCGTCCAGGGTCACCTTCTGAGCACGGTAATTTGATCTCAGGAATTCGCTCACTACATTAAGTTCCTTTACCCATTCACCTAAAATTGTTTTTCCCAACCATAACTCAGCACGTGATTGGGTATGCAGCACCATGCTTTTATTACTTTTATTTTCTTTTGAAGAAGAGGCCTCACCTGTACCCGACAGGTCAGCGATTACGATACCCTGACCTATCTTCTTCAGGGCAGTGATTAAATCAAGCGATATTGCTTTCTTTCCACCAGGATTGCTGATGATTAGATATCCAAGAGCGGGATTAGCAGGGGGAAGAAGCAACAAAGGGATCAGTTTATCATCGGAAGTTTCTAAAGCCATGCGCTCCCAGCCTCCCAGGTTAGTAAATTGATGTACTTTGAAGAGATTTGGTCGGTCGTTTATCCGTAAAATACTGCGTAATTCATTTTGCTTTGCAAGTGCATCAAAAGACCTTGATTCCAGAAACAAAGTCCTTAATTCTTTACCCCGGCGTTCGCAATAATCCGCGGTTGTTTGTACCCCCGGATCCCGCTTGCCAATTATTGGGTATACCAATAATTGTTGATTCGGTAGAGTTTCAAAAGGAATTTCTTTTTTCGGCGCACCCGTTCCGGTTCCTTTGAGATGAAGATCAAACCATCCAAGCATCACTTCACGGTTCTCGGGCCAATAACCGTGAGTTTTGTCTAAAACGAGATTGCTTATATTATTATCAACCCCGAACATATTAAAAACAGGCCGGGAATTATTGAAACTCCTGAACATTTCAGTAGATAAAAAGGTAGGGTTATCTACAATAATATTGGACATTTTGATGGCTCGCGGGGCAACCAGGGCTAGAACTCCTGCTTGTTCTGTAAAGGTCAATCCATCCGTCAGGAGCTCGCAAATACAATTTGAACGCATAACACACGATTCAAAAGTGCCTACACTAACTACAGGTAAAGCCGCTTTAACACGTTCATCGATAGCTGATAACCACATCGTTTGATTGCCGCCACCGCTTGCACCTGTTGCCCCAATGTTCTTAGGATCGACATAAGGCAGTGAACTCAGAAGATCCACTCCCCTTATATTATCAGAGATCTGAACTCCGTTTAAAGATTCGCCAATATTAAGGAGGGACGCTCCAAGATTGGCTCCATGATATTCATCTTTTCCGTGTATTAAGGTTCTCTCACCGGCGCCCCAGGCATCTATGTTTAGTGCTACATAACCGTTAAGTGCTAAAGTTTGGCCTATTGCCTGGAAGGATTGATATAAACGGCCTCCAGGCCAATGACCGTGCATGATAATAACAGCTGGAAAGGGGCCTTTTCCTTCGGGAACATATAAATTTGCTGTACCATAAACTCCGGGGCGGGTTTGAAAGGCAATATTTTTGATTTCATACCCCTTCATCGGAATAGAACCTGTTTCCTTCATATTCAAAGGAAGTTCATGGTTCACAATCAGGCCGGTTTTCTGAATGATAGTATTCTTAAGATTATTCCGGTATTTATCCCAATCTCGTAGATTATCCGGTAATCGATGTGTTCCGAATTGCACCATTGCCTGACCCCTTAGTCTGCTCTCAATCAAATCAGCATGGTTTTTAGTCAAAACATCTGGCAAGGTATCGGCAGCGGAAATGTCTTTGTTCACATTCTCGCGCGAGTTAGAATTCGCTGCATAAAACGAAAAACCTACAAGTAAAAAAACGAAACTAAATTTTTTGATTATTAACATTAGGGCCTTAGTTAAAAAAAATATAAAATGAGTAATACAATTGAATTAATTGGCATGTATTTCTCGATTCGAAGCGATTAATTACACTTTCAATGTACGAACTCCATGCAATTAAGCAACAAACTATCAGGCCATTGGAACGGACTGATCCTTCTAATGGCCTGATAGTTTGTTAATTGTAACCAGGGTTCTGAACTAATTTCGGGTTCTTTTGAATTTCATAGGAAGGTATGGGAACCAGATAATTTCTATCAAAAAAGGCGCGCTGCTGAAAGTCGATTACTGTATAGGTTTTAACTCCGGTAGTAACATTTTTAACTATACCCATCCTTCTTGCCGGAACATTAAGAACCTGAGGTGCAATTTTCCACCGGCGCACATCAAACCAGCGATGTTCCTCAAAGGATAGTTCAATTCTCCGTTCCTGTTGAATCCTGGCTAACAAAGCCTGGCCGCTTTCAGTTACAGGAGGCATATTTACACTAGGCCTGCTTCTGATTTTATTTACATACTCCCTCGCAACAGGTTCGTTGCCCAGATTAAACATGGCCTCAGCATAATTAAGCAACACTTCAGCATAGCGAACAAATGTCCAGGGGGTGCTTCCAATATTTACTCCACCCGGGTTTGTTATACTTTCATCAAGGAATTTTCTTAAATAATATCCAGTTTGGGTGGAATTCCATGGCTGGGATGAGCCTTCATTGGAATCCTGACCTCCAGGAAGAAAAGTTTCAACGGTACGATGTTTAAAGGGCGCGCTGTCAAATAGAATTGAAGCGTAAAACCTTGGGTCCCGGTTTACATATGGATTCTGAAGGTTATACGTTGGATCGTTCTTTGGAAGTTTTCCGTTCAGGGTTTCAAAATCATCAACGATATTTTGCAATGGATGAACCTGCGCGAATCCGCCATAACCATTTGGGTATTGACTTAATTCAACAAATACATTTTCCGGATCAACAGTTAAATTGTACGGTCTGTTCCATATGATTTCGGGATTGTACATTGTTGATGCAAGAAATAAAGTCTTGTAATCCGGAAACAATGAATATTGATTCAAATCCATAACAGCTTTTGAAGCGTCAGCTGCCAATTGCCATTTCGCTTTATCATTTGTGGAATTATTGAGCGGACTAGCAGCATATAATAAAGCTCTGGCTTTCATAGCAAGTGCCGCTCCTTTTGTTAGTCTGCCCTTTTGTGCTGCCGGATAAGTTAATGGTAATAAAGCTACTGCTTCATCTAACTCTTTTAATGCAAAAGCCATACACTCCACATATGAATTTCTTGGCACAAGAAAGTCTTCACCCAAACCAAATGGTTTAGTAATTAAAGGAACTCCACCATAAAAGCTAATCAGCCGGAAGTAAGAATAAGCCCTTAAGAATTTCATTTCCCCTACCATTCTAGACTTTACTGCCTGATTTATAGGTGCTTCGTTGATTTTACTAAAAAAGATATTCGCTTTAGTTATAACCTTGTAGTATCCCCTTTGAGAATCATTCCAGTAATCAAGGCCTCCTAATGCATCAGCTGTTATGTTCCCTGCATTTATTGTAATTGCTGCAGAGTTAGCACGCGCATTATTCTCATCTGTAAGAGTTGAAAGTGAGTTTGTCATTGAATAATAAAACCCGCTTGGAAGTATTCGATAAGTATTGTTAACGAATGTTTCTATCAAACTTTCATCTTTCCATACGACATCTTCTGTAAAGGAATTTAGTGGCGACTTATCCAGAGGATCCTTACTACAAGAAAACAGAAGTGCCATTGAACAGATAAGCAAGGACTTGTAACTAAATACAGACTTTGCGATTTTATATATTAAATAATTTTTGCGATTCATGATTTTTCTTTTAAAAAGTGAGTGATAATCCCATGTTATAAATCTTACTTTGAGGGTAAAAATTACCCCGTTCATCACCGCCTTCAGGATCATAAATTTTCATCTTATCGAACGTAAGTACATTATTTCCATTCAGATAAATTCTAAGATCAGCAATTTTGGCCCTGGACAACAAGCTTGAAGGCAAAGAGTACCCAATTTCCAGCGTTTTTAATCTTATGAATGTTGCATCTCTAAGCCAAAAAGAAGAAGGAAGACCACTAACATCTGTACGAGTATCCAATAGAGGCAAAATTGGATACTTTGAGTCCATACTCCCCGGTCGGTAGCGGTTTAACAATAACTCCTCCCTAGTATTTACGGCAAGTCTCGCATTTTCATGATAGTACTGCCATGCTCTTGACTGCCCTGCGAAATTTGCAAACAAAGAAAAATTCTTGTAGTCCATTGACATGTTCATGCCGAAAGTCATTTCAGGGATATTATTGCGGTCCATTCTGATCATATCAGAACTTGTTATAAAACCATCCTTGTTGACATCTTCATATTTCAAATCACCAACTTTTGTCCCCAGTACTTTGGGTATGGAATTCAGTTCCTGTTGGGTTCTTATTATGCCAAGGGCGTTGTAATAATTTACAGCACCCAACGCTTTACCCTGAACTTTTTGCCATTCGGGAACATTTGCCGCATCAGCCAAATAAACAACATTACTTTTTATATATGCAAAGTTTCCACCTACTCTGTAAGAAAATCCACTTTTAATTGTTTTTCTATGGGATAAGTCTACTTCAACCCCTTGATTCTCTACAATACCAATATTTTCACTAGGCAAAATTAACCCAGTATAAGCAGGGACGGCAAGATCCCTTGTGGCCAAAATATTAGATCTTTTTTGCTTAAATAGGTCCACTGTAAACCCCAGTAATCCGTTCCAAAACATCGCATCCAGAGCAACATTCGATGTTTTTAAAACCTCCCATGTAATATTTGGATTAGGTGTAACCCCCATTACTGTTCCCAAAGATTGCGTGGGTGTTTGACCAAAATTATAACCCTGATTACCTAAATTATAGCTTTGAATATATTGGAAAGCCGGCACCCTGTCATTACCAATTTTGCCTGTTGAAGCTCTCAACTTCAAATCATCAATAAAGCTAAACCGATTTTTTACAAAACTTTCTTCCGAGATTCGCCATGCTGCTGAAACTCCTGGGAAGAAACCAAACCGATTACCTTCGGGGAAGTTTGCTGAGCCATCATACCGGAAATTGAAATCAACAAGGTATTTATCTTTAAATCCATAACCTAAGCGGCCAAAAAGATTTTGTCTTCCGCTTTCTGATGCTGAACCCGTAGCTTCCTGCCCCGCAAGGCTACCTGCAAACAATTGATCAACCTGAGCGGATAAAAAGTTTCTTCTGAAGGCTGAAAAACTATTATTGTAGCCTTCCTCCTGCTCTACAGCTATAAATGTGTTTACTCTATGCTGCTCAATTGCTTTTTCATACTTGATCCGGAAATTGAGAAGCGAGCTTTTACCTCTATTGTAACTTTGTCTTAACTGAGGCTGTAAAATACCACCCCCTCCAATTGGAATGTAAGTATTGTTGGTCTTATTATAATCGTAAACTGTCCACGGCTTTTGAAATAGTTTATTTACACCCTGGTTATTGGTATAAACCAAATAGCCATCAACTCCTAAACCCTCAACAAAAGGCATTGCAATATCAAATGAAGCTTTAGTCTGAAATCGCTGCATAACCTCACTATTATTACCAGTGGCATTGGTAACCATAACAGCTGGGTTATCCCCTCTTTCAATTCCTGCGGATGGAAAGCCATTAGACCAATAGACAGGCATCCATGGCACAACCAGCATCCTCCCGAAGGTTGTTCCCGTTCCTGATGTCGGATAGTTACCATCATCAATTCCTGCATTTACATCTAATCCCACCTTTATATATTTACTAATGTTAGCATCGATATTTGACCTCAGACTATATGCCTTAAAGTTGGTAGATCCATTTTTGAATATTCCATTTTGATTTGAAAATGACCCTGAAACTGAATATTTAACATTTTCAGCACCCCCCCTGAAAGCAAGATTATGCTGGCTTTGAAGGGTGTTGTCCTCCAAAATTTCATCATACCAGTTCACACTCGGGAAATTAACAGGATCGCTTCCGTCTCTAAAAATTTTTAATTCCGCTTCTGTCCAACGCGGGGGTTGTTTATCTTTGGCTAGCAATTCATTGACATACTCTCCAAACACTGCCGAGCTTGCCATTTTCGGTACTCTGGTTGGTTGGCTCAATCCCTGGTTGAATGAATAACTGATGGAAGGCTTCCCGACGACCCCTCTTTTAGTGGTAATAAGAATTACTCCGTTAGCTGCCTGAGCACCATAAATGGCTGCGGATGCATCCTTTAATACTGAAATAGATTCTATATCATTGGGATTGATCCGCTCCCATCCGGTTACTCCCTGTACTCCATCAACAACGATGAGCGGGCTGGTATTCCCTGTTGTACTTCTTCCGCGAATTAGAATAGTTGAATTATCCCTGCCCGGTTCGCCTGATCTGTTAGCGGTAATTACGCCTGGCAGCAGGCCTGCAAGGGAATTGCTTAAATTAGTAGTTGGACTCTTCTTTAATTCCTTATTCGATATACTTGCCACCGATCCTGTTAAGGTTGCTTTTCTTTGAGTTCCATAACCAACAACAACTACTTCATCCATTTCGGATGTATTCTCCTTTAACAATACATTTAGAACATTTTGTTCAGCCACAATAATCTCTTGTTTCTCATAACTTATAAAGGAAACCACGATAACATCACCCTGCTTTGCACTTATAACAAAATCTCCGTTCAAGCCTGTAGAAATCCCTTTGTTAGTTCCTTTAACCATAACACTCACACCAGGCAGACTCGTACGCGTAGTGAAATCCAACACTGTTCCCTTAATTTCTCTTAAATTTTGCGCCTGCAGCTGGACAGAATTTAGAAAATTCAGAGCGATAATCACAACACCCAGATAGGGCCAGATATTCCATTTCGATTTTTTAATTTTCATTTGTGGTGCTTGTTAGTTTAATTTACTCATCATTAAAAATTATTTCTCAACTTATTCTTTATGTATTGAAAAGGGTTACCATCACGAAATTTTCCATTCTTTGTTCTACCAAAATAAGTATAAATGATATCCGACATCATAATTGGAGGAATAAAAGAGCGAGAACGTTATCGAAAACGTTAAACGAGAATCAGCCGCGATATTCCGTATGTGAGCGACTGCAATGGATCGGTTAGACAATGTTAAAAGACGATCAGATTCTGACGCCATGAGCTGAAGTATTTTTCGCGTTGTTGCAACCATAGCTTCGTGAAGAATGTTCAAATTCTTTATCTTCGCACTATGAACATTCTTCTCCTCGGCTCGGGCGGGCGTGAAAGCGCTTTCGCATCAAAAATGGCTCAAAGCCCACTTCTATCGCAATTGTATATTGCTCCGGGGAACGGTGGTACCATAGCTTATGGTAAGAATATCAACCTGAAAACGACAGATTTTGATGCTATCGGCGCATTCGTTCTTAAACACGATATCAGGATGGTTGTTGTAGGACCTGAGGAGCCTTTAGTAAAGGGCATTCATGATTACTTCCTGCAGCGCGAAGACCTACTGCATATCCCGGTTATTGGTCCGCAGCAGGAAGGCGCACAGTTAGAAGGCAGCAAGGATTTCTCAAAACAGTTTATGATCAGGCACGGCATCCCAACTGCCGCGTTCAGGTCATTTACCGTGGAAACATTACATGAAGGGCTGGATTATCTTGAAACGCAAAAACTTCCGATCGTATTAAAAGCTGATGGGCTTGCCGCAGGTAAAGGAGTATTAATATGTGAAAGCCTTGAGGAAGCTAAACTTGAGCTTAAATCGATGCTGGCGGATGCAAAGTTTGGCGAGGCCAGCAGCAGAGTTGTTGTAGAAGAATTTCTTACAGGAATTGAGCTCTCGGTTTTTGTACTTACCGACGGCAAATCATATAAGATCCTACCAGAAGCTAAAGATTACAAGAGAATTGGTGAAGGCGATACGGGTTTAAATACCGGAGGAATGGGTTCCATTTCACCAGTGCCATTTGCCGATGCTCAGTTTATGAAGAAGGTTGAAGAACGTATCATTATTCCTACTATCGAAGGGCTGAAAGAAGACAATATTCCCTATAAAGGTTTCATATTTATCGGGCTGATGGCTTCAGAAAGCGCCGCAGGTAAGGAGCCTTACGTTATTGAATACAATGTACGCATGGGTGATCCAGAAACGGAAAGCGTTATACCACGAATTGAAAGCGACCTTATCGAACTTTTTAAGGGTGTTGCTGAAGAAAACCTTTCAGAAAAAGAACTCAGAATATCTCCAAAAATAGCAGCAACAATTATGCTGGTGGCTGGCGGTTATCCTGGCGAGTATCTCAAAGGTAAAACCCTTTCGGGAATTGAAAACCTCCGGCATTCGTTTGCTTTTCATGCGGGTACTGAACTTGAAAATGGCCTTGTAAAGTCCAGCGGCGGCCGGGTAATCGCCATTACTTCTCTCCAGGATAATCTGTTTGATGCTGTTCAGAAAGCTACTGCCGATGCCGGAAGGATTTATTTTGATGGAAGGTATTTCAGGGCGGATATTGGAGCGGATTTGATGTAAGAAGAGCCAAGAAACAAGAACCAGGAGTCAGGACAAGAGCAAAGAGTAAAGAACAAACCTGCCTGCCGGTAGGCAGGGAAAAGGACGCTGGGCGGAGAGTCAGACCCCTTATAAATCAAGTAGCCTTATACAGACGTTACAGCGACCTTATAAGGTCCTTATAGGGACCTTATAGCGATATACAGAGTGTGTAGCAAGTGTATAGCAGCACTCTACAACCGCTTTAGGAATGCTGCAGAGTCTGGTTATGCTTAAAGGCTATGCATTCTGCTATTATTTGCCCGGTCTTTCCTGGAGTCCAAAGATAACTTCGAGCTTCTCATGGAGGTCCGGCCCTCTTAAATCCCGGGCAATGATCTTCCCTGTTGGGTCGAGCAGGAAATTACGCGGGATACTTACAATTCCATACAGCACCGCGGTTGGACTCTCAAAGTATTTAAGTTCAGAAACGTTGGTCCAGGTTAAATGGTCATCTTTGACTCCTTTAAGCCAGTCTTTTCGTTCGCGGTCGAGCGATACGCCCAGAACCGTAAAACCTTTGTCCTTATATTTATGGAAGGCCCGAACAACGTTCGGGTTCTCCTGGCGGCAGGGACCGCACCATGCAGCCCAGAAATCGAGCAATACATATTTTCCTTTGAGGGTTGACAATGCAACAGTTTTACCAGCAGTATCTGCAGCAGCAAACTCCGGAGCCAATGCACCTATCGAAGTCTTTTTTTCTCTGGCTATAAATTCGCTGATAGCTTTACCTGTCGGACTCATCTTTACGTTAGCATCAAGCTTATTGAAAGAAGAATCAGCTTCAAAGTAATTGAATGTTGCCTTTGCCACTTCGGGAAGCAGCAGCGCTGAGATAAAAGCAGAAGGATTTTTGGCAATATAATTCCTTTGATAAGCTACCAGTTCGCTTCCAGCCACTTTCAAAGAAGGCTGATACATCTTAATAATTGAATCAAGCGATACTCCCAGCTGCGACTGCCGATCGGCCGCCTCATTCAAGGCTGAAAGTTTTGCCATATACGGCGACTGCCCGGCAGTATAACTCATTACTTCGTCATTTGCTCTAGACCCTTTTACAATGCCGGTTGAAAGTTTGTCCTTAATAAGAATGCTCACACTCCCCTTGTCGAGAACAAATTGCTTGAACTGAGAAGGGTCTTTGGGCTGCAGATTTTCTGCAAGAGATAAAAAAGCCGGGCCAGGTTCAACTAAGTTTCCTGTTATCACAAATTTACCATTCTGTACGGGGATCTTTTTCGACTTGGGGATCTGGTTGTTTACGAACGATCCTTGTGCAAAATAAAGATTGGTGACTTTCAAGCTTGTATCTATAGTTCCATTAATTGTAAAGGTAGCCTGCTGTGCATTCGCAAATGCAATACCGGCAAACAGGAAAAACAGGAAATGTAATTTAAAATATCTCATTAAGGCTACAGGTAAACAGCTAAAATTAGCCAGAATTATCTGAATTATTTAAACGGGATTGGCATGAAATTATTTCATTGGGAAGTCGGAAGTCTGATGTCTGATGCGGGAAGTAGGGAGACGGGGGATTTACATGTAAGGTTCTACAACTTGATGTGCATGGAGACGGTAAATCATATAACGGCAAATGCAGTTATCGTAGAGTAGACCTAAAACTCTCCTAACTAATGTATCCGAAATGAGATTTTAATTAATGCAAATAAAAGTCCAAGTTTGAAAAAACATCTACCTATGGCTGCCGAAATAACAGACTACCCCTCCACCATCAGAACTAAGTTCAAGGAACTTTTTAATCAGGAGCCGTTGATTATACGGTCGCCGGGCCGCATTAATTTAATTGGCGAGCATACCGATTATAATATGGGATTTGTTCTGCCGGCAGCGATCAATAAGGCTATATACCTGGGGATCCAATTAAGAACGGATAATGAGATTCATTTGCATGCATTGGATTATGATGATGGGCATAAGACAACTTTAAATGAAATTGTAAGGTCGGGGAAGTTGTGGCCGGATTACGTATTAGGAGTGTTAGATCAACTACTAAGAAAGCAAGGTGTCATTGCGAACAAAGTGAAGCAAGGGTTCAATGTAGTGTTTGGAGGGGATATTCCGCCTGGGGCGGGGCTGTCGTCGTCTGCGGCTCTGGAGTGTGCAACGGCGTTTGCATTAAATGAACTGTTTAAGTTGGGATTGGAAAAGATCGATATGGTTAAAATATCGCAGGCGGCAGAAAATGAGTTTGTGGGAATGAAATGTGGCATTATGGATCAATTTGCTAGTATGTTTGGTAAAAAGGATCACCTGATCCGGCTGGATTGCCAAAGCCTGGAGTACACTTATATCCCATTTCAGCTCAAAGGTGTTACAGTTGTATTATTTGATACGCGCGTGAAGCATTCACTGGCGTCGTCGGCTTATAATAAACGTCGGGAGGAGTGTGAGGAGGGCGTTAAATTGGTTAGAGGACTGAGGACTGAAGTCGGAAGTCAGGGGTCTGAAGCTGGGCGCCTAAATCCCGGGGTTAAAAGTTTAAGGGATGTGACTGAAGAGATGCTGCTTGAATTTGTGAAGCCTGTTAATGAACTGGTATATCGGCGTTGCTCTTTTGTTGTTGCGGAGAATAACAGGCTTCTTGCGGGTTGCAAGGACCTGGAGAGTAATAATGTGGCTGCATTTGGCAGGAAGATGTTCGAAACTCATGATGGGCTGAGCAAACTTTATGAAGTTAGCTGCCAGGAGCTGGATAT
>NZ_JBKJUM010000069.1:0-18658 GCF_046590655.1 Daejeonella sp. | reverse complement strand
TGGATCACAAGTTCTGAGATTGATGTTGATTCTTGAGCTATTTTATTTTTTACCATTAAAAAAAATTAGTTTTGATAATTATATAAAGCAAATCTTAATTGCAAAATAATACTTTTTCAGGACTATTTGTAGGACAAAATCTTATTACTTTAAAAGAGGTAGACTCGACAAATACCTTTCTAAAGGATGCTTTGTCAAAATCTACGCCATTATTGGAAGGCACTGTAATAATGGCAGAGAAGCAATTTGCTGGCAGGGGGCAATCTCATAACAGCTGGCTTAGTGAAGAACGAAAAAATCTGACGTTTAGCATATTGCTAAACCCCTCCTTTTTGCCGGTACAACTTCAATTCGAACTTAATAAAGCCATTAGCGTAGCCTTAAATGACGTACTGAGAGCTTATGCTGGTAATACCGCTTCAATAAAATGGCCTAATGACAGCTACATTGGCAACAAAAAAGTAGCTGGAATGCTGATAGAAAATATAGTGAGCGGTAACCAAATGAGACATGCCATAATTGGGATCGGACTTAATGTAAACCAGATTGATTTCCCCGCGACTCTTAAAAATGTTACATCGCTAAAGCAAGGATTACATAAGGATTACGACTTAGACATTTTGTTAAGCGAAATTTGCAATGCCGTAGAGGCAAGGTACCTTCAGCTAAGAGCAGGACACTATGATAAGATTACGCGTGACTATACAGCCCACTTGTATCTTTTGAATCAATGGTCAACATTCAAATCAGATTGCGGTATTTTTGCTGGTAAAATTACTGGAGTGAATAGTTCCGGTCAGCTTGAAATGGAAACTAAAGAAGGGTTGATGTATTTTAATAACAAAGAGGTCCAATTTATTAATGTTGAAACCATAATATGAAGAATTTATTGGTATTTATTGCCATGTTTCTGAGCATAGGAGCCTATGCGCAATTCGCTGACCCGAACGCTAAAATCGAAGATCCCGTTCGTTGGAGCTATAGATCAGAAAAAATAAATGATACAGAATTTGACCTGGTTATAACAGCAACTATTGACAAAGGTTGGCACGTATATTCCCAGTTTATTAAAGATGGCGGACCAATTCCTACCTCCTTTAAATTTGTTCCTTCAAGCAGTTACAAGCTTAAGGGTACAGTTAGCGAACTGCCAAAAGCAGTATCAGCATTTGATAAAAACTTTGACATGCAAATTGCCTGGCATAAGGACAAAGTTGATTTCCGGCAACGTATATTTCTGAATGTCCCGAGTACAACCGTGTCTGGGATCCTTGAATTTATGGTTTGTAATGATCAGAAATGCTTGCCACCCGCAGAAGTGGAGTTTAAGATTCCCGTTTCGGGTGCTGTACCGGGGGCGGCAAATGTGTCCGGATTAAGTGACTCCGCCCGGAAAAACCCTGGTGACACTATTAAACCCGGTGTAGTATCGGGAAAAAATAATTCTTCTCCAAAAAGCCAAGCTTTAACTGCACCTGACACAGGAGGATCTTTATGGGGGATTTTCCTCGCTGGTTTTATTGGCGGCCTTGCAGCCTTTTTTATGCCGTGTATATATCCGATGATTCCACTTACAGTGTCGTTCTTCACAAAGAAGTCTGGCTCAAGGGCTAAAGGCATTCAAAGTGCATTTATTTATGGAATATCTATTATTCTGGTATATGTCGCTCTGGGATTATTGATCACGCTTATATTTGGCGCCTCAGCCCTTAACGAAGCAGCCAGTAGTGCAACCTTTAACCTTTTGTTTTTTGCTGCATTGATAGTATTCGGGGTTTCTTTCCTGGGGGCTTTTGAGATCACACTACCATCATCACTGGTGAACAAAATGGATGAAAAGTCTAACCAAAACGGTTTCGTAGGTTTGTTCTTCATGGCGTTTACGCTTGCGCTCGTCTCCTTTTCGTGTACCGGACCAATTATAGGGACGCTATTGGTAGATGCAGTTTCTAAAGGATCTTATCTGGGTCCGGCTATAGGGATGCTGGGATTCTCCTCTGCGCTTGCCATTCCATTTACTTTGTTCGCAATTTTCCCCTCCTGGCTTAAAGAAATGCCGAAATCGGGGGGCTGGCTAAACACTGTAAAGGTTTCTCTGGGCTTTCTGGAGATAGCACTGGCATTTAAATTCCTGTCAAATGTTGATTTGGCATATCACTGGAATATTTTTAACCGCGACATATTCCTGATCATCTGGATCGTTGTTTTCGGAGCCTGGGGATTATATCTATTGGGTAAAATTCGCTTGTCCCATGACGCGGAAACTGATTTCTTATCATTGCCGAGGTTGTTTTTCGCAATGTTTATCTTGGGATTTACCTTTTACATGATTCCAGGCTTATGGGGCGCTCCTTTAAAACCTCTTAGTGCCTGGCTTCCGCCTCAAACTACGCAGGACTTTGATCTTTACTCGACCAAAACGGCTTCAACAGCAGATGCGGAAACCGCCGGAAAGAAATATTCGGGTCTGTTTCATGCGCCACATGGTTTAGATGCTTTTTACGACTATGAACAAGGTCTGGCCTATGCAAAAAGCGTTAATAAACCGATTTTGATAGATTTTACAGGATGGAGCTGTGTCAATTGCCGTAAAATGGAAGCTAGCGTATGGCCGGATAAAGAGGTGCTAAAGAGACTAAAAGAAGATTACGTTTTGATATCTTTGTACGTCGATGATAAAACCGAACTGGCCGAAAACGAAAAGTATACGTCGTCCTTTAGCGGAAAGAATATTAAAACAATTGGGCAAAAGTGGAGCGACTTTCAGGCTTCAACTTTTGGAACTAACTCGCAACCATATTATGTAATAGCAGGTCACGATGGTAAACCATTAGTAACTCCTCAAGCTTTTAACCTCGACATTAACAATTATATTAATTTTTTAAACAGCGGCACAACTGCTTTTAGCCGCAATGACTAACATGACTAAGAAAACAATTAAAAATATTGGAGTTTTTACATCCGGGGGCGATTCTCCCGGAATGAATGCAGCCATTCGCGCAGTTGTTCGAACGGCGTTGTACTATGGCGTTAAAGTTACCGGAATTTTGCGAGGTTATGATGGTATGATCAGTGGCGACTTTGTTCCAATGGAGCGAAAATCTGTGGCAAATATTATCCAACGTGGGGGTACCGTTTTAAAAACTGCCCGAAGTGATGAATTCCGATCCTCTGAAGGCAGAAAGAAAGCATTTGAGAAATTAAAGTTAAATAATATTGATGCATTGGTAGCCATTGGCGGAGACGGAACCTTTACAGGAGCAAATATATTCTATAATGAGTTCAAAGTTCCTGTAATTGGCCTGCCCGGGACTATCGACAACGATCTGCTTGGCACGGACTTCACCATCGGGTACGATACTGCTATTAATACTGTTATTGATGCCGTTGATAAGATACGTGACACTGCCGAATCTCATGACCGCTTGTTCATCGTTGAAGTTATGGGACGGGATTCAGGCCTTATCGCATTAAGAAGCGGAATTGGCACGGGTGCTGAAGCTATTCTTATCCCGGAAACTAAAACGGACATCAAAGCTTTACTTGCCAGGCTGGAAATGAGCAGGAAGGATAAGTCGTCGAAGATCATTATCGTGGCGGAAGGTGATGACGCCGGTGGTGCCTTTGAAATAGCTAGGCGGGTAAAAGATAAATTTCCTTTGATTGATACTCGCGTGTCCGTACTCGGCCATATTCAGCGTGGCGGCGCTCCATCATGTATGGATAGAGTACTTGCATCCAGACTGGGTGTTGCAGCCGTTGAATCATTGATTGAAGGGAAAACAGGTGAAATGATAGGCATTGTACATGGTAAAATTCATTTCACTCCTTTCGGGCAGGCAATAAAACACAATACAGACGTGAATAAAGAATTGTTAAAAATAGTTGAAATCCTGTCACTTTAATCTTTAGAAGAATCTGATTCAGTTATCCTGACGCGAGCGAGAAATTGTAAAATCCTGATGGAACAAATCAAAAAGCACTTTACCGAAGCACAGGATATCCTGACGCAGTTTGTAAACAACCCCAATTCGTTTAAGAATATTGAATTAGCAGGTCAGATACTGGTGCAGGCTATTCAAAATGGAAACCAGATAATTTCCTGCGGCAATGGCGGTTCAATGTGTGATGCCATGCATTTTGCAGAGGAACTGTCGGGAAAATATCGGAATGACAGGCCAGCCTACCCGGCCCTATCAATTTCTGATCCCGCACACATATCCTGCGTGGCCAATGATTACGGCTATGAATTTGTTTTCTCCAGAATGGTTGAAGCTATTGGCAGAAAAGGCGACGTGCTTTTTGCCATAAGCACCAGTGGGAACTCCGAAAGTATTTTGAATGCAATTGCTGCTGCGAAAACCAAAGGTATGCGTATTATTGGCCTAACCGGAAATGACGGAGGTAAGATGGCAGCATTATGCGAAACGGAGATTAGGGCACCCCGATCAGAATATTCCGACAGGGCGCAGGAGATACACATAAAGGTAATCCACGCACTAATCGACTATGTAGAGACCAATCTAAATAATATTTAACCCTTTAATAAACTAACTTCGTTTTAGAGGGTTACAACATCTTCGACAATAACGGCAGTTCCTGATGCGCTTACCATCAGCATACTTCCATTGCTTCCAAGCGTTTCATAATCAAGGTCAACGGCCAGAATAGCATTGGCACCGATGCGGAAAGCTTGCTCCTGCATTTCGCGTAAAGCGATATCTTTCGCTTCCCGAAGCCCCTCTTCGTACGATCCGGAGCGTCCGCCCACAATATCACGAATGCCAGCAAAGAAATCCTTGACAATATTAGCACCGATAATAGCTTCACCCGAAACTATCCCGAAGTATTTGGTTACTTTTTTCCCCTCGATGTTATTTGTGGTTGTTACAATCATGGTTTGGCTTGTTAATGGTTTGGATTTAGATTATTAAGAGAATAGAAAATTACAAAGCGTATTTCAGAAATTAAGAAAGTGAGAATAGATTAATTAAGAAATCAAATTTTGATGACTACAACAATTTTTCCGCAACTTCTTTCCACGTATTCACCCTCTCGTAATCAGTCAACAACATATTATGAGGCGAGCTGAACAGGAGCTTTCTCCCCTCAAAATCCACAAAATTTTTGATCCTGTCGTCAATCATAATATCCGTATTCACAATCTTGTAACCACAAAACATGATATGCTGCCAGCCAATAAACGGGAAATGATCAGCCATCCATTCAAGTTTATCCTGTAATGAGTTTGGAAATTCCATAGCCGCTGAAACAATAAAAACTTCATATTTCTTTTGAAGTTCTTTCATCACCTCCACACTATCAGGAATCACATCCAAGTCGCGGAAAAAGCCTTTTTCATTAATGTATTCATATATTTTGAACCTTGCGTGTTCCGGCATATGCATACCAAGTTCATTTCCAGGATCAATCTTTAAGTCCAGAGGAATCCCGTAATCCCGGTTATAAAGCTTAATAAATTTGGCGATTGGATCAGCTATAACTTCATCCATATCTACTGCAATTCGGAGTTTCTTTTCAGACATGCCTCAAAAATAGCGAATTGAGTTTTTTAAATCCGATTTATTTGTATCTTTGCAACCCCGCAGAATAGACTCCGGGAATATGTTGAATACATAAAACTTGAAAAATGGCAACTAAAATCAGATTGCAAAGATTTGGTAAAAAGGGAAAACCTTTCTATCATGTGGTGGTAGCAGACGCACGTGCTCCAAGAGATGGTAAATTCATAGAACGTATCGGTTCTTACAATCCAAACACAAACCCAGCAACTATTGACATCAATTTCGACAAAGCGTTGGATTGGGTTAACAAAGGTGCACAGCCTACAGATACTTGTCGCGCAATCCTTTCTTACAAAGGTGTGATGTACAAAAAACATCTTGAAGGTGGGGTTAAAAAAGGAGCTTTAACTGCTGAACAAGCTGAGACTAAATTTTCTGAGTGGTTAGATAGCAAAGAAGGTAAGATAGCGGGCAAGAAAGAGACTTTGACTAAATCGAAAGATGAAGTTAAGAAAGCTGCCTTAGCTGCAGAAGCCAAGAAGAAAGAAGAAGTTGCTGCTGCGATAGCTGCAAAGAACACTCCTCCTGCTGAAGAAGAAAAAGTGACTGAAGAAGTTGCAGAGACTCCGGAAGCTGAAGCTTCAGAAGAAGTTGCTGCTGACGAACCTGCCGTAGAGTCACCAGTTGCTGAAGCTGCTTCTGACGAACCAGCTGTTGAAGAAGCACCTGTTACAGAAGAGGTTGCAGAAGCACCAGTTGCTGAAGCTGCTTTTGAAGAACCAGCTTTTGAAGAAGCACCTGCTACAGAAGAGGTTGCAGAAGCGCCGGTTGAAGAAGCTGTTTCTGAAGAACCAGCTGCCGAAGCTTCTGAAGAGGAAAAAGCATAATTATCTTTTAAAACTTAATTTAACGTCATTGCGAATGAACCTCTTTAGGTCATTTACAATGACGTTCTTGTTTGGATGCTATGAAGATTGAAGAATGTTTTTATATCGGATATATCACTAAGACCAAGGGTTTGAAAGGTGAGGTGCAGATCTATTTCGAATATGAAGAACCCGAAGACCTGCTGCTAGATTCGGTGTTTGCTGAAATTAACGGCAAACTGGTTCCATATTTTGTATCGAATTACAAACTCCAAAATAATCAAACAGGGAATTTCTACTTTGATGATATAGACACCATTGAAAAGGCCCAAACACTCGTTCGCAAAAAGTTATATCTTCCTGAGAATTTGAAGCCTGTTAAGGATGCTGATGAATTCCTGATCACAGATCTTAAAGGATTTATTGTTCACGACAAAACAGCGGGGGAGCTTGGCGAGATCATTGAGATCCATGAATACCCTCAGCAATATGTCGCTGTGGTGCCATACAAGTTCAAGGAAGTTCTATTTCCACTGAACGACGACCTCATTATGGAAATAGATGAAGAGAATGGAATTTTAAAAGTTGATCTTCCGGAAGGATTGATCGACCTTTACATAGGAGAATAAGTACGCCATTTTCTCCGCCCAGACGTATAACGTATAACTCACAACGTATAACTCCAATGCGCTTCGATATCATAACCGTTCTTCCCGCTTTACTTGAAAGCCCTTTTGCCCACTCCATTTTACAGCGTGCGCAATCTAAGGGACTTTCTGAGATCTTTGTGCATAATTTGAGGGATTACTCTACGCACAAGCAAAAATCGGTTGATGATTACCAATATGGTGGTGGCAGCGGCATGGTAATGACTATTGAACCCTTTGCCAACTGTATTGAAAAACTTAAGTCGGAGCGGGACTATGACGAGGTGATCTTTATGACACCAGATGGCGCTACGTTAAACCAGACGATGGCAAATGAATTGTCTGGCAAAAAAAACATCATTATTCTATGCGGGCATTACAAAGGCATTGACCAGAGAATTCGGGACATTTTTGTAACCCGGGAGATTTCAATCGGCGACTATGTTCTTTCAGGTGGTGAACTACCGGCTGCAGTGCTTGTCGATAGTGTAGTTAGATTATTACCCGGCGTGCTGAACGATGAGACATCCGCTCTTTCCGATTCCTTCCAGGGCGATTTGCTGGATGCACCGGTATACACCAGGCCCGCCGACTGGAATGGCCATAAAGTGCCGGACATATTACTAAGCGGAAACGAAGCAAAGATTAATGAATGGCGGCATGATCAGGCTGTAGAGAGGACGGAGAAGAGAAGACCGGATTTATTGGAGTAATACGTTATACGTTATACGTTGTACGTTTGCGAAATACGCAGCAAATTGAAACTTCAATTTTATGGTCAGTAATTTTTCTAGAAAAATATCTGGTATGAGCGGCTGTTAGCAGAATTTCAATTGAATTGGAGATTCTAAGTACACGACGAAAAAACGTATAACGTATAACGTATTACTTACAACTCCTTAAAAATATTCCCACTTCTTTTCAATTGTTAATAATTATTCGTAATATTGCAATCCGATTTTTACGGGCTAAAAATCGACTTTAAGAGCTTAAAATCATGGATTTAGTAAAATTTGTTGAAGAGCAGGTAGTAGTTAGAAAAGAAGTTCCTGCATTCAAAGCTGGTGATACGGTTAGCGTTCACTATAAAATTCGCGAAGGAAATAAAGAACGTATCCAGATTTATCAGGGTGTTGTTATCCAGCGCAATAGTGTGGGAGTGAATGAAACGTTCACTGTACGCAAAATGTCAAACGGAGTAGGTGTAGAACGTATCTTCCCTGTGAACTCCCCTAACATCGATAAAATTGATGTAAACAACCACGGAAAAGTTCGCAGAGCGAAGCTATTCTACTTACGCGCGCTGACTGGTAAAGCAGCTCGTATCAAATCTAAAAGAGTATAATTTAGACCTATAAGATTTCGCCTTCCCGATCTTTTCGGGGAGGCTTTTTTGTTTAAGTATCAAGCAAATCGAATTAAACTACTACAATATGGCCCTCGCAAACATTTGCTAATTTGCTTTTATCTCATTTACTAATTTATGGAAACCGGTTTCTTAAACGACATTTTTTTTGGTAATACCGTCAAAAGCTATTTGATCGCAATCGGTATTCTAATCTTTGGCCTCGTATTCAAACGGGTTTTCTCAAGAATGCTCAGCCGGATTATCTATAAATTATTCAAAAGTGTAGACTCAGGAACTGATTCGAAGTTTTTTGTAGGACTGCTCATGCGGCCAATAGAACTCTTAATCCTCTTCATTGCCGCCTATCTTGCGATTAACCAACTCGATTATCCTCTTAGTGAGGTAATTTTCCGAAGAACCAACACTTCAGGAAAAGTGCCGGTGGTGTATGAAATCAAACTTATCCAGTTAATTGATAAGCTTTTCCTACTTTTTTTTATTGTTTCCTTCTTCAGAATCCTTCTCAGGCTAATCGACTTCGTAGCTCATATTTTCCTTTACAAATCATCTCTTACAGACAATAAATCGGATGACCAAATGGTACCCTTCGTAAAGGAACTTACTAAAATAATAGCGATTATTTTCGCTGTATTTGTCGTACTCGGCTGGGTATTTAATCTTAATGTTGCAACAATAATAGCAGGGTTGGGAATTGGGGGAATTGCGGTTGCCCTTGCTGCTCAGGATACCTTACAAAACTTGCTGGGATCCTTTACAATTTTTGCAGATAAGCCATTTGTTGTTGGAGATCTTATTCGAATTGATAAGTATGAAGGAACTATTGAAAAAGTTGGATTTAGAAGCACCCTTCTTCGCACGATAGACAAAACCCTGGTGGTTATCCCTAATAAGAAAATGGTAGACAGCCCTCTTGAAAATCTTAGCCTTCGGATTTCACATCGGATGAAGTTCAATATCGGGCTTAAATATGATACGCCTTCGGATGTGATGATGAAAATAGCGGAGGAAATTAAAATTTTCATTAACTCACGGCCTTTAATAGGAGAAGATACCATTGTCACATTCGATACTATGGGCGAGTCGGCACTAAATATCCAGATTCAATACTTTATAGTAGTTGCCGATGGTGCAGATTATGCCCAGATCAAAGAAGAGATAAATTATCAGATAATGAAGATTGTTGCAGAAAATGGAGCGAGCTTTGCCAAGCCTTTGCATTCGTTATTTCAGGAATATCGTGGAGAAAAGCCGGTTTAGTACTGCTGCTTTATCTTTATTCAGCCAATTTTAAATGTGCCAGTACAGTAATTCCGCCTTTTACCATCTGGTTGAGTTCCACATTGATTTCAGATCCCAGAGGTAGGAATAAATCTACGCGCGAGCCAAATTTGATAAAACCAAATTGTTCGCCCTGAACTGCTTCATCTCCTTCTTTTGAGTAACAGACTATTCTTCTAGCCAATGCCCCTGCTATTTGCCGGAACAAAACAGATACGCCATTGCTGTTTTCGACTACAACCGTAGTTCGCTCATTTTCAGTAGATGATTTAGGGTGCCAGGCTACAAGGAATTTTCCAGGATGATATTTTGAAAAAATAACCTTTCCGGATATAGGATTTCGGTTCACATGAACATTTATCGGCGACATAAAAACCGAGATCTGGATACGTCTATCTTTCAGGAATTCTGTTTCCTCGGTTTCTTCAATTACCACTACTTTTCCGTCGGCCGGGCAGATTACCTGCTCATCATTCCTTTGGAGAATAATATTAGGGCTTCTGAAAAATTGAAGAACAATAACGAAGAGAACGAATGAAAGAAAATAAATAGTCCAGTGAAGCCAGTTCAGGTCGGGAAGCAAATACTGAATAATAGCATTCAGAATAAAAATAAATAGTACGCAAAGTGCTATGGATGAGTAGCCCTCCTTATGAATGGTCATTTTTTTGGCTTAATATTTAAGCAAAAGTACATTTTTCCGGCAACAAGAACCACTAACGCATGTTTATAAGATTTACAGGATTAGAGTTGATTTTTGGGCACCGCGCGGTAAATGTCCCTAAGGTTTCTTCCAAGTCCGTTATAATCCAGACCATAGCCAACAACAAATTCATCCGGAATCTCAAAGCCTATATAGCAGATCTCCTCGAATTTTGTTTTTAAGGATTTGGGTTTTAGAAGGAGTGTACAGACATTAATGGAGGCGGGTTCTTCTGCTTTGATCATATCAAGGATATATCGTAAGGTTTCGCCACTGTCTACAATATCTTCGACAATTATTACATCCCGGTCTTTCAATTTCATTTGAAGCCCAATTTCTTCTTTTATTTTGCCAGTGTTTTTGTCGCCATCATAGGAAGAGACTTTGACAAAAGTTACTTCAGACGATATATCAATTTCTTTTATGAGATCTGCAAGAAAAATGAAGCTGCCGTTTAAGACTCCAACAAAAACTGGAATCCGGTTTTCAAAATCAACATTTAGCTGAATACCTATCAGCCGGATTCTTTTTTTGATCTGCTCGTATTCCAGCATCACATCGAAAACTTTTTCGTCTATTTCAATCCTCATATATTAAACTTAGTCAAATTAATCGTCTTCATTCTTGTCGGCCTCCCTCTGTTGCCTCCTTTGTTCCCTTCTTTCTCTTCGTAAGTTGGCAGGTACATTAACGCTGTCCTTTGGAACAGGCCTGGCTTTATTCAAATCTTTAACACTAACGGTATCTGGACGTCTTTTACCAATAATCTTCTCCAGAATCGTCAGCTCTTCTTCAGGCTCTACGGTCATAATACTATCAGCAGTTAACGAATCAACTACAGGTATGCCGGACCGTAAGTCCGGCCGTAGCCTGACCGAATAAAATCCGTAGATACTGCTGTCCTGAGCAATAAAGCCTCTGCGTGCCATCAGCCCACCAATAAGCCTGAAATAGCCTCGAAGTGACTGCCGCAGGCTACCGTCACCTTCAAAGCGGTAAAGTCCTGATTTAGGACGTGGCACTATGTGAGCCAGAAATATCGCCTCCCCAATATCCAGCTGGGAAGGTAGTTTGCCAAAATAATAACGCGATGCTTCACCTATACCATAAACATTCCTTCCCCATTCGATCAGATTGAGGTAGATTTCAAACATTCTTTGTTTACTTGAGAGGTTGCTGTTTTCAATAATCCAGACGATAAGCATCTCCTCAGCTTTGCGAGCCATCGTCTTTTGCCTGCTTAAATAAACATTCTTCACCAATTGCATGGAAATAGTGCTTCCACCGCGTTTGAAAGCTTTTTCTTTGAAATTGGTAATTATGGAATTTCGGAACGATTCTGAAACAAATCCATTATGGCTGTAAAAGGAAGGGTCCTCGGCAGTTAATAGTGCGTTTTTGAGATTTGGAGAAATCTGATCAAGCGAAACATAGTCTGGGTTCTCCCGACCGATAACGATATTTCGCATCGGTTTACCATATTCATAGGGAGTGTAAACAAACGTCTTATTGATTTTCTGAAGGTTTGTTTTACCCCATTTTACGACCTTAAAGTCAATATTTTTTAGTTCAGAATTAAAAATGAGGCTATCGGGCGCTTTTGCGTCCAGATAAAAATCCATGTTGTACTTAACCTTACCCTTAACCTGCATTCCTTCCAGCGATTCAAACAGGCCCTGCGGGAACGAATTAATCATTTCCTGAGCATCTATCTCATCAGTTCGAACCTTTAATTCATAGATCTTGGTTGGTGATAAGGTATATTTAATAAAAGGATGCAGTTCAATATTTTGCAAGTGAATAGTCGAGGCGCTGTCAATAGAAACGAAGTTTTTTCCTATTATCATATCAGCATCGAGAGAGGCATATGGAACAACAATGTTATTGGAAGAAATCCTGGGATGGTTTACAAGCAGGTTTTTAACCCCCCACGATCCATTAATTTCGAGCTCATCACCGCTTTTACTTATTCCTGTCATTTGAGTTGAAGCAGTATCAAAACTTAGTTTCAGTCCAAACCTTCTCTCCAGGAACGGCAGCTCGACCTTTTTATTATCAGCAAACATTATCAAATCTAGCTGCTGGTCGCCTGGATCTACAGTACCTTGAAAATGCCAGATAGATTCATTTCCATTTACTTTGACAGTCGATTCAACTTCTCCATCATCAATTGTTGCACTGCTTGTGTAGAAGTTTAGTGCTGTTGTGTCGTCCCTGAACTTAATTTCAAAATCCCTGATATCCATATCATCCGGGATCTTATATAGCATTTGGTTGATAAGGCTGTTAGCAAGTTTCGAAAGATTTAACTCGGATTTAACTTCAGTGCTGTCAACACTTTTCTTTCGGAATATGAAATCATAATTGCTTAAGGAATCTTTTTTCACGAGACTTATCTGACCTTTGTTAAGGATGATTTCAGAAAGCTTGATATCTCCAAACAACAATGGCCACAGTTTCACGCCAACTTTAAAATCCTGGATATTTGCAAGACTGTCCCGATTCTCCGGCACTACTGTTATATTTTTGAAACTAACCGTGGAGAGTCCGGTAAAGCCTGCACTACCAATTTTTACATTAAGATCATAATCCCGTTTGGCCTTGTTAATGCCTTTTTCAATCGCGGATCGTAATATTGCTTCCCTTTTGGCATAGGCGATACTGCCCGCCACCACAAGAATAGTCAGCAAGCTAATAATGGTTATGAAAGCTATTTTGTAGTATTTCCGAGGTATCTGCATAAAAAGGTTTCCCGATCTTTTGAAAGATAACGTATTAAAGCCTAGAAACGTTTTTGTCATATTTATTTTGCCGGTCAAGCCACTGTAAAATACCTTTTACCGGTACTGATAAACCCTTCTGGTTTAGTAGATTTGTACTAAACCGATAAACTCAATGTTTGCTGTTGACAAATATATAAAAAACCCTCTTTACCAGGCAGGCAGACTATTTTATGCAGAATGCAGAACCGTTTTTACTGCTTAGACCGAGCTGTTAATTTTGTAGCGATGACAACAAGATATCCCACTACAATTTCTTTTAAATTCAAAAATGATTACGTCCGAACAGATTTTTAGTGCATTAAGGTATGTTGAAGATCCAGATCTCAAAAAAGATCTGGTAAGTCTGAACATGATAGAGGATCTTAAAATTGAAGGCAACAAGGTAAGCTTCAGCGTGGTATTGACCACGCCGGCGTGCCCGATGAAAGACATGCTTGAAAATGCTTGCAGGAATGCAATAGTACATTTTGTAAGCAAAGAAGCGGAAATTTCAATAAACATGACATCTCGGGTAACAAGCAGGATGGAGCCCGGCCTTAAAGACATAAAGAATATCATTGTTGTGGCTTCGGGAAAGGGAGGCGTTGGAAAATCGACCGTTGCCGTTAACCTTGCACTCGGGCTGGCCAGGAAAGGTGCAAAGGTCGGCCTGATCGATGCAGATATTTATGGCCCTTCCATTCCGATCATGTTTGGTGTGGAAGGTGAACGGCCGCATGCATCCCAAAATTCCGAAGGTAAAACGCGAATTGAACCGATAGAAAAGTATGGCATCAAATTATTGTCTATCGGATTTTTTACCGATCCAAATCAACCTGTTCCATGGCGGGGGCCCATGGTTTCGACGGCTGTTAAGCAATTGTTTAATGATGCCGACTGGGGAGAACTTGATTATATGATTGTCGACCTTCCTCCAGGAACAGGAGATATCCATATCACAATTACACAGGGTTTTCCAATTACCGGAGCCGTAATTGTGACTACACCTCAGAATGTTGCACTTGCCGATGCGCGAAAAGGCTTGGGGATGTTTTTGATGGACTCGGTGAATGTCCCTTTATTGGGGGTGGTAGAGAATATGTCTTACTTTACACCTGCCGAGCTGCCTGAAAACAAATACTATATATTTGGACAGAATGGTGGACAGGCACTGGCGCAACAATATGGGATCCCTTTCCTTGGCGAAATACCTTTGGTAAAGAGCATTAGCGATGCTGGAGATGAAGGAAGGCCAGTGATTATGAATGACAACGATCTGATGGGTGCTGCCTTCATGCAGATAGCGGAACGAGTTGCTCAGCAGGTTGCTATCCGAAACGCATCTAACTAACATTTTTTAAAAAATTCGTATCTTTATAAAAATGAACACAATGGATTTGTTGCAAAGAGTTGAAGCTGCATTAGATACCATCCGCCCGTATCTTGAGGCAGATGGTGGAAATGTATCGATTGAGGAGATAACTGCCGCGAATGTTGTGCGTTTGCGTCTACTAGGCTCATGTGGTTCATGCCCGATGAGTATCATGACTTTGAAAGCTGGAATTGAGCAGGCAATTATGCGATCTGTTCCTGAAATAGAGGGTATTGAGGCTGTTAATTTAACAGATATAGATGACCCATCTGCCGTTCTTCCCGAAAGGCTTCAATAGCAATACATATTAGAAATCACCGTTTGTTTCTATTTGGAATTGCTTTTAACACAATTTAACAAACCATCCATTCTGATTATACTAGATTTGAAAATGCGTATTTCCTTATTCCTGGTCCTTTTTTTTGCAGCAATAACAGGGTTCTCTCAAACCGCTGCTAAAAAACTTGTACAATTTTCAGGGGTAATTGTGAATGTCGATAGTAATTCTGTTGTCCCTTATGTAACAATTACCAATGTAACCGGGAGAACTCGGTTCTATGCTGCAAACTACAAAGGCTATTTCTCGTTCGTTGTCAATGTGGGCGACACATTACTCTTCACAGCCATTGGTTACAAAAAGGAAGGAATTGTAATTCCGAAAGATCTGACAGATAACAGTTACACTGTAGTGGTCGCTATGAAGCAAGACGTCATTAATTTGCCTATGGTCCGTGTGTATCCCTGGGCAAGTACAGACGAATTTAAGCGGGAGTTTATGACCATGAAATTTGCGGACGATGATTTGGAAATAGCCCGGAAAAATGTTTCAAAAGAAAGTCTTTCAGCAATGATGTCGAGCCTGCCCAGGGACGGTGCAGAAATGCAGAGCTATAATTTCCAAAATAATCATGCAAGGTTAACCAATAGAAATATTAACCAGAGATTAGCAAACCCATTATTAAACCCATTCGCATGGGGAGCCTTGATTCAGCAGATTGTAAATGGGGATAAGAGCAGGGGGCAGTAAGACTAGCGTTTGCCTTTTTTTAGAGCCGGGAATTTCATTTTATAATCAACCTTCACCATCCCTTTTGAAATAGAATCCAGTCTGTTTTTAAGTAAGGCTTTACGAAGCGGGCTTAATTTATCAGTAAATAGCTTACCTTCTATATGGTCGTATTCGTGCTGTATAATTCTGGCAGCCAACCCGTTAAAAGTTTCTTCATGGAGGCTCCAGTTTTCATCATAGTAAGAGATTCTAACTGTATCCTGCCTCGATACATCCTCGCGAATTTCCGGAATGCTAAGGCATCCCTCATTGAATGACCATTTATCGCCGCTTTCTTCGATAACCTGCGCATTGATAAATATTTTCTTAAATCCTTTCAGTACAGGTTCATCTTCTGCGAACGACGTAGCATCAATAACAAATAAGCGTACTGAAAGTCCTATTTGAGGAGCTGCAAGGCCGACACCATGTGCTCCATACATCGTTTCGAACATGTTAGCGATGAGAACTTCCAGTTCAGGATAGTCAGTGCTTATATCCGCAGATTTTTTGCGTAAAACTGAATCGCCGTAAGCGATAATAGGAAGTTTCATGGGGCAAAAATAGTCTTCTTAAGTGTATGATGCAAATGCTCAGGACGGTGCAGGGGGATGACGCTCAGGTTTATTAATCCTGAGGATCAAACATCAGGCGACTTAATGAGCTTGGATCAAACATCTGGTTTGCAATGCTCAAAACTTGTGAGGAGGATACACTATTTACCTTTCCAAAAACCTCATCCAGTGAGTCAACCTTTCCATAGTCCAGCAGACTCTTACTCATAGAGATGATCATTCCCATCCTGTTTTCCTCACCAAGTGCTATCTGTCCAATAAACTTTTGTTTAGCCTGGTGTAACTGTAATGGGCCAAGCTGCTGATCCCTGAGTTTCTTTAGCTCGCGATCTACAAGTTTTAATGCTCTGGGCATCTTTTCCGCATCGGTTCCAAGGTAAATTGAGAAAATGCCGGTATCGCTCATCGGGGTATAATTTGATTCGATAGTATAGGCAATGCCGTATTTCTCCCGGATTTCGAGATTTAGGCGCGAACTCATCCCTGTACCCCCAAGAATGTTGTTTAAAAGAAGGAACCCAACCTTGTCCGGATGATGCATCGCATATGAACGGTTGCCAATTACGCAGTGCGACTGATTTATAGGCTTACCGAAACGAAGTTCTTTCGGGGAATAGTTGTTTAGAGCAGTGCGTTTTCGTTCATGTTTGTTCGGTACGATCAGTCCGAAAAGCTTTTCAACTAACTTGATAACATTCTTAAAATGGTAATCTCCGCAAACGCCTATAATAATTTCATCGGTTCTGTAGTTTGATTTTATAAAATCATGAATGTCGTTTTGAGTAAAGGCCTGCACGGATTCGTTTGTTCCCAGAATATTCCGGCCAAGATTATGTCCTTCGAAAAGTAAGTCTTCAAAGTCATCATTTATGGCTTCGTCAGGTTGATCCTGGTAGGAGCTTATTTCATCCAGAATTACTTCTTTCTCTTTGACCATCTCTTCCGCTGGAAATACGGAGTGAAAAACAATGTCCTCAAACAAGTCGAGAGAGCGTTCGAGATGCGGTTTTAGAAAGGAAGCGTGAACGCAGGTGTATTCTTTTGTGGTGTAGGCATTCAGATCTGCCCCTACCAGTTCAAGCCGATTGAGAATCTGATTAGTATTTCTTTTTTCCGTTTTCTTGAAAAGCAGGTGTTCGATAAAATGTGCCAGACCGTCTTTAGAATCACCCTCATCCCGGGAACCGGCATTAATAATAATGCAAGCGTGTGAAATATTTGAAGCTGTGGGTTTATGCAAAACGCGTATTCCATTTTGCAGGGTGTGTACCTGGTAATCCATTAGGGCAAAGGTAGGAATAAAATTAGGAGCGAGATGTGGGAAACCAGATGCGGAAATTCTTGGGACGCAACCTATATTACGCGTGCTTCAAAATAAACTCCGCATCGACATGCAGTTCGGTATGGACTGCCTTCAGAAAGTCAATATCCGGCTTTTGCTTTCCATTCAGGATCAGAGAAAGTTTTGCATCACTTATTCTCAGTTTTTTAGCAAGATCTCTTTGCTTAAGACTCATTTCATACATACGCATTTCGATCATCCCAGCTAAGGTTGAAGGCGGGTCGACCACATATTTCTTTTGTTCATAATCCTGCAGGGCTAAAGCGAGGTTACGTATTTCGGTCAGTTCCTTTTTAGAAACACCCTCGCTTCCTTTGGCCATAAGATTACCAATCTGTATCATGATATCCTGGTAATCGCTCAGTTTTGTAACCTTTTTCATTTTAACTCATTAAAAATCCATGATTTATCTGTCACTAGGAAGTGGTTATACCCTTGAACAGTCAATCTTATCATACTCTGCATGCGTACCTACAAACCGGATATAAAGTGTTTGAATATCGAAAAATATCATGGCAACCAAGCGGTACTTACTGCCTCTGATATTGAAAACAAATCGGTCATTGCCTGCGGCATCAACTGAATTGAACATTGATTTCATTTCGTGATAATCAGACCAGTTACTTTTCAAAACAATCCGGTACCAATTGTTAAGCGCATCTTTGGAATTTGCGTGCTTTTCAAAAAAATCACGAAGTGTTCCATAGCTGATGATAACCATAAAAAGGCATTTACAAAAATAGGAATAATTTAGAAAATTAAAAATATATTTAGAAAATCTAAAAAAATAATTCTGCTATTTTAGAGTGCATCACCCAGCCCATCCCTCCCGATCAAGACTTCGATAATGAATAGCTTCCGCCAAATGTTCCAGTTCGATCTCATCACTTTGTGCCAGATCGGCAATAGTGCGCGAAACTTTAAGGATTCGGTCATACGCCCGTGCTGATAATCCGAGCTTTTCCATAGCCTGTTTTAGAAGTGCCTGCCCGGCATTATTGATCTTACAAATATTCCTGACCATATTGGGGCTCATCTGCGCATTGCAAAATACATCTTGTATTTCTTCGAATCGTGCAATCTGTATTTCCCGCCCTGCACTTACCCGTTCCCTGATAGCTTTGCTTTTTTCAGCAGGACGATCAGAGGAGAGTTCGCTGAAGTTTACCGG
>NZ_JBKJUM010000031.1:0-30127 GCF_046590655.1 Daejeonella sp. | reverse complement strand
ATTTGTGATCTTTCAGAATTAGATAAAACATACTGAGCAGAAACTCCTACTGTAAATTTCGGAGCTACCTGAGAAGTAGCATTTACCGTAAAGTTATTCCTCTTTAACGCGTTGTTTTCTAAAAATCCTCTTTCTTGCAAATTACCGTAAGATAATCTATAACTCGATTTATCGGTACCGCCTTGAAAACTTAAATTGTTCTGAATATTTGAGCCTTGCTTGAAGATGTCAGTAACGTTATCTGGGTAGGAAGTTAACGTTTCAGATTCACCCCTAAAATTAGTTACAGTTTGTCCTTTAATTTCCGGACCCCAGGATGTAATAGAACCAGGATTGAAATTTCCTAATGTCCCTTGCGCGTACATATTTTGGTATTCCGGGTATCTATTTACTTCAACTAAATTTAGCGAAGAATTAAATTCAACACTGTTCTTTGTACCCGTTTTGCCCTTTTTAGTTGTAATTAGGATAGCACCGTTTGCAGCTCTCGAGCCGTATAATGCTGCAGCAGCCGGACCTTTCAAAATAGACATGCTTTCGATGTCTTCCTGATTTAGATCTATAGCCCTGTTAGAGTTTGATACCCCCGTTTGTAAAGCGTTGGTACCCCCACCGTTATCAATAGGTACGCCGTCAACTACAAATAAAGGCTGATTGGAACCCGTAAATGTGGTAAAACCCCTGATAAATATACCGGATGAAGAACCTACTTGACCATTTGCTGATGATACTCTGACACCGGCAACTTTACCTGCTAAAGAATTAACAGGGTTAGATGCTCTTCCCACTACTAGCTCCTCACTTGAAACAGTAGAAATTGAATAACCTAAATCATCCTTGTTTCTTTTTATACCCCCAGCTGTAACAACAACCTCGCTCAGCATGGTTTGATCTGCAGCAAGAGTAACATTTACTGTGTTAGAAGTGATAACAACCGTTTGCGTCACATATCCTATATAAGTAAAAGTTAACGATGTTGATCCTGAAGGAACCTGTAGTGAAAATTGGCCGTTTGCGCCTGTCGTGGTTCCTGAGGTTGATCCTGTTGCTCTGATGCTTACACCCGGTAATGGTAAGCCGTCAGTTTTGTCGGTAACTGTCCCGGTTACTGTACGTTCCTGAGCTATGGCCTGAAAGGCAATAAATAGCATCAGAAACAAACTTTGTAAAAGTTTTTTCATACTTGATTTATTAAATAAATGGGTTAATTATGAGTAATTGGTTACTTACTATATATATGTAAATCTCAACAACAATAATGTTACGGCAAAATATTTTGTAAACAAATTTACGAATACTTTTATAACAATTTGATAATCAGTGTATTAATTTTGAGATTAATTTTCTTATTTGTTTGATTTTCAGCACTTTTGGACATCAAAGAGCCAACTAATTATTTCAATAATATTCCCTAAAATCCAAGAGCAGGGAAAGGGGCATTAGGAATAGGTAAGTGCATCACTACAATTCGGAGGCTTACGTTAGATTCTGGGGGAGTGATTTCCGAACTTGTAATTGGTAAGCAACTTCAAAAGAGGCATTTACATGTGTATTGAAAAAGGCCGCAATGAACAATGTTCAAGGCGGCCCTTTCGATTTTTAAATTAGCAATTCTATTTATCCCACCAAACCCTTGTGGTCAAATTGTCTGCACCCTGGCGGGCAACAGCTTCAGTATAACTTTTTCCATTGATCGATTTTTCATTGGTTGGATACCCCATTCTACGCGGAATTGATGGAATGTTACCATTAATTGCAGGGTTTATCATTGGAAAGCCTGTTCTTCTCCAGTCAGTCCAGGACTCAAAACCATTCAGGTATAAATGAACCCATTTCTGAGTCATAATTTGTTGCAGGCCTGTTGTGGTATTATATGTAACACCAGACTGTCCCATGTAAGTCGTGTAGTTTGGCGCGTTATAAACCCCATAATTCTCAAAAGAAGCTTTAATCGCGTTATCATAATGAGTAGAAGCCAGTCCATCTCCACCGCCTATCCAACCTTGTTTGGCTGCCTCTGCAAAAGTGAATAATACCTGCGCATAAGAGTAAATCGAAGCTGGTGAACCGGCACCGCGGAACTTTTCACCGATACGGCTATAAGCACCCGGGATATTCTTTGCGGTATTTAAACCATATTCCAAACCCACCACTTTACCACTTAAAACCTCACCGTATACAGACAAACGCGGATCATTTATAGGAGACATATAGTTAGTCATAACTGTACTAATCGCATAATCATTACGCAGACTGGTTGTATAATTATCATACCATGGATTAAAATTATTGGGATCGCTTGCAAGGAACTTGTAAGCGATATTTTCAGTGTTGCTACTGATTACGCCGCTTGATATTGCATCAGCCATTTCTGCTCTACCTTTAGCATTGTCATTTTTCATTAAACGTAATGACATGAAAAGACGAGTTGTATTGGCGAATTTTTTCCATTGAGCCATATTACCATCAAGAAATTGATCACCTTTAACACCAGCTTCTCCTGTTTTAATCTGAGCAGCGGCTTCTTTCAATTCTTTAAATAAATCATAGTATATATCTTTCTGAGCATCATATTTAGGACTGAATTGCCCATTGCCTTTTAATGCTTCAGAATAAGGAATATCCCCAAAACGATCTGTTAACCACCAGAAAAAATATGCCTTTAAAATACGTGCAACTGCTGTCTGGTTATCTTTTGAACCATTTACACCCGCTTCGGCTAAAGGGCTCCCTGAATTTGCATTTGCAATAATGGTCTGCAAATTAAATAGGGGACCTGTATAATGCGGTGCCCACTCGAAATTTTGATTCGTATACAATGAAGAACCTGGATACGGACCTTCAGAAATATACTGAACATACATATCAGCAGAATGCCTGTTGCCAGCAGTACCCGGAAAGGCTGTACCGGGTAATTGCTGGAGAGAATTTGTAAGTAATGCCGAATTTGGCACACTGCTTACTGCCGTGGGATTCACATTGATATCCCCGAAGTCGCTTGGATCGCATGCTGAAAACAGCATTGCGGAGCCAATTACTAAACTTAATATTTTTTTCATGTTTTCTTTCTCTTTAATTATAGTCCAGCTCTCAAATTCAGTCCGAATGTTCTTGTTGAGCTTAGCTGTCCGCCTTCTCTCCAGAATACTTCAAGTTCTGAGGGATCAAATCCGAATTCCTTTGCAGGAGCAGAAATCAACCACGCATTATTAACCATGGCTCCTATATTTACACTTTTTACCTTAAGGTTTCCTAGTAGTGAGCGTGGAATGGTATATCCCAATCGTACTTCACGTAATTTTAAGTATGATGCATCTATTAAATAATTACGGGTATCACGCTGGCCATTCGTATAGTAATTTCTTCTGGCAGCGATATACGTATCAACAGGAGCACCCGATGGCGTAACACCGGTTATGTGCACACCTCCACCCAATGATGGAAACATACGTTCAGGGTTTCCTTTATCGTTATTCTTAACGGTAGCGGCAGTTAATCCTGTACCATCGCCATACATTTTACTTAAAGAGTAAAACTGACCACCTTTTTGGAAATCTAAGCCGAAGGTCAAGTCAACGCCTTTATAGCTCATGCTATTAAACGAACCACCTGTGAAATCTGGCATAACCGAACCCAGGTTATTATTGATCGTATAGTCCAAAGTTCCAGCTGCACTGGTATAAACTGTTTTACCTTGAGCATCTTTTTTAGGTAGTCTACCTACCGCCTGGCCCCATGGCTGTCCAACCTGATTCTCTATACGAAAATCGTTTCGTTGGGTACCATATAAATACGTGTTTAAGCCTTCAGCAAGTTCCTTTACAAGTGACTCCGTCTTAGCGAAACTAAAAGAGGATGTCCAGGTAAAGTTTTTATTTTTTATCGGAGTACCGTTTATAGCTAACTCCCAGCCTTTACGCTGAATATTACCAGCATTAATTTGAGCAGTAGTAAAACCTGAAGCCGGAGCTACATCGAGGCCAAGGATTTGATTGGTATTATTATCTACATAATATGTCAGATCAAACCCAACTCTGTCCTTGAGGAATCTCATTTCAGCACCTACCTCAATTGATTTAGTTAGTGCTGGAAGCACAGCACCGGTACGGAATTGGTTTCCGATTTCTGCCGATGGATTTGATCCATAAATATTACCATTATTAATAGCAATATCCACCTGGTACGGATCCAAATCGGAACCAACCTGTGCGAAAGCTGCTCTTAATTTACCGAAAGATAAAATGTCTCTAATACCTCCTTTAAGAAGCTCACTGAAAACTATACTCGTAGAAACTGAAGGGTATAAGTATGAATTATTTGCAGCAGGTAAAGCAGATGACCAATCATTCCTTAAAGTTGCATCTAAATATAAGAACGCCTTGTACCCAAAGGAAGCCTTCCCGAAAACACTTCTAACTTCTTTAGCCCTAAATCTACTTTCCGTAATAGGCCTGGTAACTGATGCAGAAATATCAAAGAAATTAGGAAACGTTAGACCGCCTGTTGTTTTATTTCTTAATTGATCTTCCTTGTTTGTACGAATATTTCCACCTATAAAACCATCTAAACTAAAATTATTAAAGCCCTTTCTGAAGTTCAATGTCGCTTCATAGTTCATTTCGTTATTAGAGAGTTGCATAGTTTCGTAACTCGGCACCTGTAATCCACCATTTGCAACTTTGAAATTACCTTTTCCATCGTTAAGGTTCATCCGTACAAAAGAAGTTACATTAAAGATATCATTGATCTTATACTTGAATCCCATGTTACCAACAAAACGATTGCGAATATCCGTGCCATAGTTTTGTTCAGCAATAAAAAATGGACTATCCCAATACTGAGGCTGTAGATAAATACTTGGATCGCCGGTCGAATTAGGGTCGCCAATATTCCATGAATTTAATGAACCGTCCGGATTGGTATAATTTCTCAATTTGTTCATATCCAGTTGACGCTGGAACCATTGGTTGAAGTTCATGGCAACATTCAATCCTTCTAAATTATAACCTTCTGTCGGCTGGCCCTTAGTATTACGAGTAGTATAACCTATATCAGTAGTTACCATTAATTTACTATTGATATCATACGATCCATTGAAACCAACTTGATGCTGATTACGATTAGCACCTGGTATAACTAAAGATCTGCTCAGGTTATTATATGATAACCGATATGCGATGTCCGGAGATCCGCCAGAAACGGCAATGCTATTATTGAAGTTTTTACCAGTCTCAAAAAAGTTCTTGATGTTATCGGGTTGAGAAGTCAAAGGTTCTAACTTGCCAAAGTCAGCACCAGGATACCATGAATAATAAGGCCTGTATTGCTGGCCACCTATTTTTGGACCCCAGCTTTCATCAGCTCCATAATCAATGATACGTTGATTATTGAATGTCGACCAACTGGTAGGATGTGTACTTGTTTTGTATTTGAAGAGATAAAAACCTTCAGCATCATAAGTAGAACCCGGGGATGTTGAATTTGAAGAATAACCTCCTGCATATGAATTCTGGTAAGACGGCATTAATGAAACATCTTCAAAAGCAGAACTCAGGTTCACGTCGATTCTCGGCGGGCCTGTGCGTGCACCCTTTTTAGAAGTGATTACGATTACTCCTGCTCCCGCGCGATTTCCATAAAGAGCAGTTGCGGCCGGGCCTTTCAATACAGAAATGGTTTCTACATTATCCATCATCACATTTTCCTGTAAGGTTGGAGTACCATCTACTATATATAAAGGATTTGCGACATCTAAACCACTTATTCCCCTTATGATAATGTTAGCATTGTCAAATGTAGAACTGGGTGATCCTTGTAATTGGATACCTGCCACTTTACCTGCCAAAGAGGAACTTATATCCATAGATTTTGCTACAGTTAGTGCTTCCCCTTTTAACTTCAGACACAGAATAGCCTAACGATTTTTTCTCACGGCTTTCACCTAAGGCCGTAATAACTATCTCAGACAACTGGGTGGCGTCATTTTCCATCGATACATTTATTGTATTAGATGAGGGAATGCTAACCTCCATAGATTTAAATCCTATGAAAGAAAATTGTAGTGCGGAAGATCCGGCAGGTACCCGTAAGGTGAATCTGCCATCGCCCCCCGTTGACGTACCTGTAGTCGCACCCTTAACCTTGATACTGACACCCGGAAGCGACAGGCCATCTTCACGGCTGATAACTGTTCCTGTAACAGTTCTTTCTTGCGCCATTGCCTGAAAAGCAATAAAAAGCAATAGAAAATATGGTAATAGTTTTTTCATAAAAATCATTGATTAATTAAAAAAAGTTGAATTGTGATGTTAAGATACAGCAACATTTTCGTTACAATGAAATATTTTGTTGCTTCATTTGGATTTATTAGGTAAACAATTGGTTATCAATATGTTAATTTTATGTTAAATCCGCTTATTGGTTGAGTCATTGGGTACTCAAAATTTTGTTATGACTTCAGACGCTATTTAGAAATATTATATCATGATATGCATCATTGCCAATCAATAGTTTGTCGTCGAGCCTGATCCGACTTGCTTCAGCAAAGTGCATATGAAAATTAAATTTTATTTCCCTTATTATAAGGATGTTACATTAACTATATGGCATTTTATAATTTAATATATTACTATGTATTGCATAATACCAAACAAAGCATATATCTTTGTATTATGATAGTGGAGAACACACAAATCCAAATGAGGAAGGGAATACTGGAATATTGTATTCTTTCAATTATTTCCCGAGGGGAGATATATGCTTCAGACATTATTGCAGAATTGAAGAATGCAAACTTACTGGTGGTTGAAGGGACCTTATACCCGCTTTTGACACGATTAAAAAATAATGGGCTATTGACTTATAATTGGCAGGAATCAACCTCGGGGCCACCCAGAAAATATTACATACTATCTCCGGCAGGAACTGAAGTACTGAAGCGCCTGGATATTACCTGGGAAGAACTCTCCTATTCCGTAAACACATCATTGAAGAATCGGAATAATAATAGCTCAAATAAAACCTCTGACCAAACCAACCAAGATCATGAATAAGACTATAATCATAAATATAAACGGCATTGTCTTCCATATAGAGGAGAATGCGTACGAGGTTTTGAGGAGCTATATGACGGAAGTGAAAAGGCATTTTGCATATTCATCTGATAGCGAAGAAATTGTTACGGATATAGAAAACCGTCTGGCTGAGATGTTCAACGAAAGACTTGTTTCTGATCAAAAACAAGTAATTGTACTGGCCGATGTACAATTCGTGACGGGAACAATGGGAAATGTAAATGAATTTGACATCGACGATGAAGATGAAGATAAATTCCCGAAGTCGGGCAGGAAGCTTTTCCGCGATGCTGACGATAAAATTTTAGGAGGCGTCTGCGCGGGTTTGGGTCACTTCTTTAGTGTGGAACCGCGCTGGATGCGACTACTCTCTATAATTCTAATTTTTATGGGAGGAATAGGATTGCCAGTATATATCATTCTGTGGGTAATTATACCCGCAGCAGTAACCCGGGCCGATAAAATGGCGATGAAGGGTGAATCCATCAATATCCAGAATTTTAAGAAAAATTTTGATGAAGAAGTTGAAGGATTGAAAGGGGGCTTTCAGCGTGCACACAATGAGGCAAGGCCGTTGATTTATCAGATTGGGAAGTTCATAGTCGTACTTGCTACACTGTTTATCAAATTTATTGTAGCAGTTGTTGCCTTCGCAGGAATTCTGGCAATGATTTCATTATTTATTGGACTAATAGTATTTCTTGGTTTCTGGAATAGCAACGAGATAAACACTTTTCCATTTACGATTGTAAATCCTGGGCACAAATCCGTGTTATCAGTTAGCGCTTTTATAATATTCTTTATACCAATTGCTGCGCTCGTGTTATTCGCTTTGAGGGTGCTGGTAAAAAAAATCGCAGTATCGAAAACAGTTTATTTCACTATGTTAATGGTTTGGATTGGAGGACTTGTATTGGGTGTGTTTCATGCTTCAAAAATAGCTTCCGAATTTAATGAGGAAGCTGAATTCTCTATAACCACTCCCCTAACCCCCTCGCCAGTTTATTATTTGAAGGTTAACACAGTTCAGTATCTAACCAAAGAAGATAGCGTTCGCTACAAAATAGATCAAACCAACTTCAAAGGAACTTTAATAAGGAGGGACAATAATTTTAACGAGCCGACGAGTGTAAGAATTCTGATAGTCAAGGGCGATGTCGATAAACCGACACTTGTACAGGAATTTAGCGCAAAAGGCTCCGATTTCGAACAAGCTTTGAGTACGGCCCGTCGTGTGAATCACAGGTTTACCCTGCAAGATTCTCTTTTGACATTTGACTCTAAAACATACCTGGAAAGAGGTGAATTATGGCGTGACCAATCGGTAACTCTTGTGTTGCGAATCCCGGTGAACACTATTGTGATGATTGATAGATCGGTAGGCCATTATTTGAGTGATTATTACATATGGGAGTGTGAGCCTGATGACGCTGGCCCGGATTATGTATCCAAATGGAAAATGACAAATGAAGGTTTAAAGTGTCAGTATGATAAGCTTGCCGATTTAAAAAATGATTCGACATCTGTAATCATAAGATAAATGAACAGGCCGGCGACCCCGGCCCTTTTTAATGTCCAACCATAAAGACCGCATTACTAAAAAGCAACTTTCCGTTTTCCCAAAAGCTCCGGAATAATGGATCATCAGCAAGGTAAACTACAGATCCGCTGCCTATGTCCTCAACTCCGAATAACATACCGTCAACTAGTTTTTTCTTCGCCTGAGCACCTACAAAACCGGTCACATAATTATCTTTCTTTAAAACTCCAACGTTCCATCCGGAACTTAGATACTGGTATACTTTATCATCAAGCTTCAAGGTATAGTAGTAACCTGGAAATCCAAAGCCCAGAGGATGAGTACTATCTAAATCTACCTTGTATATTGCTCCCGGAATATTAGCCCCAACTCTTTCTCTTTCCCGGTTCTCGTAGATCTTCAAATCCTCATAGGGATTGAGGTCCTTTTCGTTCTTTTTAGGTTCCTCTTTATATTTAAGATCAAAACCCTTTTTACCAGCCAGCTGAGAAACTGCCCCTTCCATAACTATCAATTTGCCGCCGCCTCGAATCCACTGCTGTATTTTTTCATTTCCAGGATCTGAATAATTTCCATCAGGAAATATGATCACATCAAACTCATTTAAGTTCACCCTCTGCAGATCTTCAGCACGAACAACACTTAATGGATACTTGATCTGCTGTTCGAAAAAATGCCACACCTCTCCGAAGGAAAGAGAGGAAGAAGATTCGCCGGTTATTGCCATTATCCTGGGCTTACGAATAAACCTGACCTTATCAGAACCCAGATCCGCACCCTTATCAACGTATGCCGAGGCAATAGCCTGTAGTGTAATACCAGAACTAGCAGCCAGGCTCTTTATTATTTGGCCAAATCCCTCACCAAAACCATCATTACTGGTACGGGCAATAATCAGCGAGCCAGCATTAAAGCGCTTGCCGCCGGTTTCAAAAGGCACCTCCGAATATCTTACCTTTATATTGTATTTTAATAATTGAGCCAGAAATTTAACATCAGAAAGTGAATTCCAGTTCGCGATATAGGCCACGGGGTTAGAGATTTCGGTTGCTTCAGCCGTGACCTCTGGTAAAACGGCTGAAAGAGATTTAAGATTCTCCGAAGTGGCATAAGCAGGCAATCCAAACGCATAAGGTAAGGACCATGCAGTAATATCATAGGTCGCGGAATCAGACACGAAGGTTTTCGGTTCAAATAAAACCTTAAGCAACACTGATTTAGGCTGGTATGCGCTGATCACCATATCGTTTTTCTCAACCTTAAAATTCTCTTTTTTGCCTGTAAAGTAATTAAAACCGCTTGCACCTTTAGCAGAACCGTAGCCAACTTCAATCCCGTTCCTTTGGAGCATTGTTGAAAGGGCTTTAAGCTTTTCAGTATTCTCACCTTTGATAACATATGTTTTATATTCTCCGGGAGGATTGGTTTTACTAGCGTCGAAATAGCTTTTAAACTCAGCAATTGCTTTCGAGGCGTTCTGCGATACAGCCTCCACAGTAGATAAGCCGGTAGTATAATGATGATCAATCCGCGCTTTCAAAGTCAGTGTGTCCCCTTCTGAATTGACGATCGCCAATCCTGCCCGGCCCGAACCGCCTTGCTCGTAGGTCATACCTACAGATCCATTATAAATAGGATAGGTATCCCCGTAAGAGGGGTATAGAAGATCAAAACGTTCGCGGGTAAAGTACATCCAGCCATTCTTATCAAAATAGCGTGCATTGTTTTTGCCGATTATGGTCTGAAATTCCCGCTGCCATTTACTGATATCCTGGTGGTAGGGTTCTGCTGCGGGAGCAAAATAGTAGGGTTCGTTAACACCTTGCTCATGAAAATCAACATGAACTTGCGGGAGCCATTTGTTATAGACTAGCATTCTCTGCTGAGTTTCAACTTGGGACTGCCACGCCCAATCCCGGTTTAAGTCGAAGTAGTAATGATTTGCACGACCACCCGGCCATGGCTCAAAATGTTCGCGTGATGATGGAAACGCATCAGGAACCAAATTTCGAACGGGGTTGTAAAAATTAACATATCGTTCGCGGCCATCAGGATTTAAACAAGGGTCGAGGATAACAACAGTGTTTTTTAACCACAACTGGCTGCGCTGATTTGAAGGGTCGAGAAGGTCATAAATGGTCTGTAACGAAGCCTCGGTAGAAACTGCCTCATTTCCGTGAACGTTATAGCTTAGCCAAACAATGGCAGGCTGCCCTGGGGTTGGAATCTCATTACTTATACCTGCGAGCCTTAGGTTGTTCTTCCGGATATCTTCAAGCTTCCCAATATTTTCAGCTGAGGCAACAGTGGCCAACAAAAGCGGGCGTCCCTCATTGGTTTTTCCATATTCATTCAGCTTAATGTTACTGGAGGCCGTAGTTAAATATCGATAATAATCAACGACGCGGTGATGTGGGGTAAATTGTTCCCCGAGCTTGTAGCCCAGAAATTCAGCAGGTGTTTGTATCTTTTGAGCTTTCAGTGTTAAACATTCTGTGCAGATCAGAAATAAAATGGTCAGGAACTTATTCATAGATTTGATAAAGCAATAAGCGGGGAAACAATGTATCGAAATATCAACGAATCTACACAACCTTCGCTCAAAATACCAAATTGTTAAATCTATAAACAGGAAAAATTTTTAATATTACACACATATTCTTATGAAGACAGAGGATCTCTACCAGTTCTACTTAAAACATCGGGTCATTTGCACCGATACTAGAAAAATATCAGAATCGTGCCTGTTCTTTGCGCTTAAAGGTGAAAATTTTGATGCCAACGAATTCGCTTCCCAGGCTATCAAGGGGGGAGCAGCCTATGCCGTCGTGGATGATGAACGGTATGCGGTTAGCGACAGATATCTGCTTGTCGAAGATGTTTTAAGTACGCTTCAAGACCTATCTGCGTTTCATCGCCGGCAATTAAAAATACCTGTAATTGGCATCACCGGATCAAATGGCAAAACCACTACTAAGGAACTGATTAAATCGGTCTTATCGCAACATTGCAGAACATATGCTACTGAAGGTAATCTCAATAATCATATCGGGGTTCCCTTAACGTTACTCGCAATAACTGAAGACTACGATATTGCAATTATCGAGATGGGCGCTAATCACCAAAAAGAGATCGCATTCCTTTGTAGTTTGGCACAACCCGGGTATGGTTTGATCACTAATGTAGGAAAGGCGCATTTAGAAGGGTTTGGGGGCGTAGAAGGGGTTAAGATTGGGAAAGGAGAGCTATATGAATACCTCGCAGAAACTAATGGAACGGTGTTTATAAACACTGATAATCCTACGTTGGTGGATATGAGTCGTGATCGTGAAGTAAGAAATGTTGTTGATTATGGAAAAGGAGCAACGAATTATATTTCCGGAGGCTTGACCGAAGTTTCTCCTTACCTTACTGTCGAATGGCAATTGAAAAGCCAGGAAGATGAGGCGATATTTACGGCAGAATCAAATCTACCTGGATTATACAACTTTGAAAACATCCTCGCCGCCATCTGCATCGGCAATTTTTTTAAGCTTAGCCCCCTCCAGGTTAATCTGGGAGTAAAAGCTTATATACCCCTTAATAACAGGTCTCAAATCTTAAAAACTGAAAAAAATACGATTATTTGTGACTATTACAATGCCAATCCCAGCAGCATGATGGCAGCGCTGGACAACCTTGAAACAGTGCCTGCAGAACACAAAGTTATTATACTTGGTGACATGTTCGAATTAGGACTGGATTCCCCAATGGAGCATCGTTTGATATTGGAAAAAGTCATGGAAACCTCTGCAAACCGGAAAATATTTATTGGTGAAGAATTTTATAAGCTGAACAGTAAATCAGGTGAATTTTACAAAACTACTTCTGATGCTTTTCTGGCGCTTCAGGAAACGCCCCCGACTCACTCAACCATTTTATTAAAGGGGTCAAGAGGGATGAAGCTGGAATCCCTGATTACTAATTTTTAACAAGATCCAATATTGGTATATAGTAACGTATAGTACTACTTAACAAGATTACATGTGTTTATTTCATATATGATTCGGTATCTAAGCATCCTGTTAATAGTTATTTTTTCCGATGCCTCAGCTGCATCAAACATCTATATCTACGAAGACAAGGGAAACGCCTTAAATTCTGAACAGGTTCTGGAAGTCTTTAATCAGGGGAAGTTTAAGAAGCTGTCAGATGAATCTTTTAATCCCGGGTTTACACAATCGGTTTTTTGGCTAATCATTAGGTCTGGTCCTGAAAACTTAGATCACAAACTTGTTATTGGAAACGCACATATTAATAAAATCGAATTTTACATATCCGACAGGAATAAACCTCAAATAAAATACCTCACCGGGGACCATTTTCCATTTAAGCAACGCCCTATTAACAATCGCCTTTTCATCTTTCCTCTTGATGCAGACTATCAATCTATATATCTTATCAAAATAGATAAGCGCGCTGAATCCTTGCAGCTCAATGTGCAAATCTTGAATTCTGAGCAGCTATTTCAGAAGTCGACAAAGGAAAATTTAATCGCTGGAATACTGTGGGGTATTATTATACTAGTGATAGTTTTTGTGTGTTTTATGTATATTACTGTCAGAGAAAAATTATACCTGCACTATTTACTATATCTTTTGATCGCAACTTTATGGATTGCAGCTGATAAGGGATATGGTTATCAATTCTTATGGTTCGAATTTCCTGATTTTGCAAATCGAGCAAGGCCAGTCTTCAATACACTTCTAAATATTACGATTATCCAGTTGATGCAATCATTCGTCAGTCAAGCCAGGGAAAGCGCTTTTTACAAGCCTCTTCATATCACAAAAATTGCTTCTTTCATATTAGCCTTATGCTTTTTGATCTTGCCTACTGTATTGCATTCCTTCTCATACTGGTTCCTGGGGAGTTTATTGATTTTAGGAGCCTTAACTGTAATCCTCATTTCATTAAGTTTAGCGGAGCAAATTGTAAAGAGAAACAGAGCCGCATGGTTTTATTTGATTTCCATATTTATGCTAATGGTATTTTCAGTTGCGGAGCTAATCATTCACAGCGGTAAGGCGAACAATGAATTGTATTATTTGTCCAATTTTGGAATCCAAACCGGCCTTGTTATTGAAATTATCATCCTTAATTTCGGGTTAGCTCATCGTTTTAATTCCTACAAAAACGACAAAGAAACGCTTCTGATTGAGGTTAACAAAAGACAAAATGAATTGACTGAACGTATAATAACAACGCAGGAAACAGAGCGAAGAAAAATTGCTGATCAGCTGCATGATGATGTGGGTTCTATGCTTTCGCTAGCAATCCTTCAAATCTCTACAGTTATAGATAAAGATAAATCTCAGGATAATTCAAACATAAATCTTGAAAAATCGATGAAAGTCCTGTGTTCAGTTTCAGATACCATTCGTAATATGAGTCATACATTAACTCCTTTAGCTATTGAAAAATATGGTTTTAAAAACGCTATTATCGATTTAGCGACAAGCATTAACCTGACGAACAAAATCCATGTTGAATATGTTATTCTTGGATTTGAAAACACAGAAAATTATACCTCCAACTTTCTAAATGACATGTACAGGGTAGTTCAAGAATTACTCAATAATATGATGAAGCACTCTGAGGCCTCGCATTGCCTTATTCAACTAATCGAGCATGACGATGCTTTATCTATTTTAATAGAAGATAATGGTAAAGGACTTAAGAATGATCAGCTAAAAACCAAAAGTGGATTGGGTCTAAATAATATAAAATCAAGAGTGGAATATTTTAAGGGACAAATTGAATTTACGGAAAAAGCGGAAGGCGGAACTTTAATAAATATTGAAATCCCTCTAAATATTGTTGAAGAATGCTAAAACTTATTATTGCTGAAGATCACCAGCTTTTAATAGAGGGTCTGATTTCAATACTTTCAGAAGTGGAGGGATTGACTTTGTTAAAACCTGTAAATGATGGCAAACAGCTCATCAACAGTCTGCGTTCTAATCCCGCAGATATAATTTTACTGGACCTCAACATGCCAAATATGGATGGAATTAAAACGCTGGAGGTGCTGAAACGGGAATTTTGCAATATCAAGGTTATCGTATTAACTAATTATAATCAGCCACAGCTTGTTGATAAAATTAAGAAACTGGGGGCTGACGGCTATATCTTAAAAAGCAGTGCTTCTACCATATTAAAAGAAGCTATATCCAAGGTTGCCGTGGGAGGATCATATTTTGAGCAGTCGCTAGAGTCAGAAATTGATAGCAATCACTATTTTATTGATGATTTCATGAAGAAATTTCAGCTTACACGACGTGAAGTAGAAATTATAAGAATGATTGAGAAGGAGCTTACCAGTAAAGAGATTGGCGACAATCTCTTTATCAGCGAATTTACAGTGGGAACCCACAGGAAAAATATTATGAGAAAATTGGATGTTAAGAATATTGCTGGTTTAATGAAAATAGCACAACAATTTGGAATTGAAGGTGCCTGATTAATTAAGCTCAATCTTTTAATAAGCTTTTCCTGTATCTCTGCAAGAAAAAAACTACCAGCCCACATCCAATCGAGAAAAAGTATAAAGGATGTTTTACGTCTAGCAGAAGTACAGACGATATACTAAATATGATCAGGAAGATAGATAGAAAGGTAAAATATCTACTAGTTATAAAACGCTTAAACTGTTCCATCACTAGTTGACTTTTTCAACCCTTAAACCAGCATCTGAAATATTATTCAACGGGTTATCGCGCATATTTTGCTCAAGTTCAATTACATATTTTCCTTTCAATGGGAATTTAAATTTTTCTTTAAAAGGAATTTGAAAGCTATAGAGATCCCCCGAACCGCTTCCCAGCCACTCACCATCAGGAAGCGCTACTTTGAACTCTTTTCGCTCTGTCGTTTTCTTTCCGTCCGGTCCAACAATATGTATAAGCAGAAAAATATTTGAGTATTTATATCTGGATGTCAAACGCAGATTCACATATAAATTATACGCCAGGTCGGGGTTTTCGATGATAACGGGAATCTGAACTTTTTCTGTATAGCTCCAGTTATGACCTGCAATCTCAAAATTATCGTCAGCAACAGTTTGAGTATCCTGGCAGGAAGCAAGGCCCGATACAGCTAAAATAAAGAGCAGAAGTATTGATTTCCTGAATTTCATCTTACTCTGCAGGCCGTTCGCGATTATTATTATTTCTATAATTCTTTCTTCTCTTATTATTTCGATTTTGCGCAGGAGTACGTTCACCATCCGGCTGAGCGATAGCTCCGCCTTCCGGCCTCGGCGTCTGCTGCGGATTGACTGGTCTGGGCTGTGGATTGATCGGTCTGGGCTGACTTTGCTGAACTTGTTGTGGCCGCTGGGGATTCTCACCGCTCACTGGTTCAATAGAGTTTAAGCTTTTAGGCCTGGGCTTTTTGTTCCGGTTGTTCTTTTTGTTCCGGTTATTTTTATTATCCAGACGAGTTAAACTATCCTGTCCGACAACATTCTCATAATCAAGTATTTTATCAGGAATGACTTTACTTGATTCGACTTCAATTTTTAAATACTCAGGTTTGATACCTTCCCGGTTGAGCTTTTGAACTTCTTTTACCCGTGCAATGTCCAAAGCAATCCAATTCTCATCGTTAGGATAACTGAACCACATGAGCTTTTTGAAGATATCAGTTTTCTGATGCCGCACCGTCCCGGTCAGTGTTTCAAGTCGCTCCACGTTGTCTGGAATATCTTTAAGAGCGTCCATGTAGGTATCAAGCTCATAGTTAAGACAACATTTAAGCTTGCCGCATTGTCCGGCTAGCTTCAAGGTGTTTAAAGAAAGATTCTGGTACCTCGCTGCAGAAGTGGAAACGGTTTTAAAATCTGTTAACCAGGTTGAACAACAAAGTTCACGTCCGCAGGAACCGATTCCACCCAAACGGCTCGCTTCCTGGCGCATACCTATCTGACGCATCTCGATGCGGATACGGAAAGTTTCTGCCATCTTTTTAATGAGCTCTCTAAAATCCACACGCCCTTCGGCAGTATAATAAAATGTAGCCTTCGTACGATCACCCTGGTAATCTACGTCGCTTAATTTCATTGCTAAACCTAGTTCCTTTGCCAGAACCCTGGATTTATGCATGGTTTCGAACTCCAGATCTTTAGAGATTTTCCATTTATCGACATCGGCAGGACTTGCCTTTCTGTATATTTTTTTAACGACATCTTCGGTGCGTACATGCCGTTTTTTAAGCTGCATTCTTACCAGTTCACCCGTGAGAGATACATGGCCGATATCATAACCACCTGTTGTAGTCTCCACCGCAACAAGTTCACCCGCTTCCAGGTAAAGATTTTCTGTATTTAAAAAGAACTCCTTTCTTGAGCCCTTGAACTTAATTTCTATAATATTGAATGGCTTATAATTCGACGGCATGTCCATATGCGACAGCCAATCATAAACATCAAGCTTACTGCAGCCATTAGTAAGACAGGAGCCATTACTCTTGCAACCGGCAGGGGCACATCCCCCTGTTGAACAACTTCCACAACCCATAACTAAGTCAGTATATTTTGAGTCCCCGCAGGGAGCGTATTAAACTTTAAAATTTTAACGAATTGTAAAGATACATCTAAAAATAAAATTTTTGGATTTGCATTTCGTTCGATATGGTAATGGGCTTTATCCATCTCATTCATAAGCGCCTCCGCTTTTGCAAAATTCAGATGCTTAGTAAAATTATTTACAAAGTCAAGTTCTGCAGATGGTAAATGTACCAGTTCATTAGCATCAGAAAGAACCATTATACATTCGCGGATAAGGCTAATACCATATTTCAGCAGGTTTTTCTGACTCTCCCGGCCAATTTTTGATACTTGCTCTACAAATTCGAAGATGAACGGTCCTCTGTCTGCAAAAGTCATCCGCATCCATCCGGAGAACAGTCGGAAGTTGTCATTATCGTCCTCCTCCAGAAAGTTCAGGGCAGCAGTTAAATTTCCTTCACTTAAATATGCAGTCTGTGCGGCTTTTGATTCGCTGATATCATTCGTCCTTAGCAAATGATCGCGGATTTCCGCCTGGCTAAGTGCCGGTATTTTCACTAATTGGGTCCGTGAAATGATCGTATTCAATAACTGATCCTGGTTTTGAGCAACGAGTATGATTAGTGTTTTCTCTGCTGGTTCCTCCAAAGTTTTGAGGAGTCGGTTTCCCTCGTTCTTTAAATATTCGGGAAGCCAGATGATCATTGCCTTATATTCCGACTCGAAAGGCTTCAGAGAAAGCCTGTGCAAAATGTTCATACATTCTGCTTTGTTTATATTGGGCTGCTTGTTCTGAGCATCTAAGCGTTCACGCCATTCATCCAGATTAAAGTAAGGATTTCTCAGCACCAGATTCCGCCATTCTTCCAGATCGGGCATGCCGTCTTCTTTTTCTCCGCCCCTGAAAAAAGGATATGAAAAATGCAGATCGGGATGAATGAGTTTAGTGTATTTTCTGCAAGAAGAACAAACTCCGCAGCTATCCTTCTCTAAGCGATCGGTACACGATATAAATTGGGCATAAGCTAAAGCAAGGGCAAAATTTCCTGAGCCTTCAGGCCCTAGAAAAAGCTGTGCATGACTGACCCGGTTCTCAGCAACAGTCCTGATTAAATGCTCCTTTACTTCCTTCTGACCTACGATTTCACTAAACTGCATCGTGCAAAATAAGAAAAGAAGTGTCCTCAGTAAAATTTTTTGCGGAATGTGTAAAATATTGTGCTGTAGCGGCGTATAATATCGTGAACAAGACCCTTCAGGTGAATGAACAACTTGTGGTACCACCAAGTTGCAGTAAAAGGTTGTTTTAAGAATAGGCTTACATTGGTATATTTGTAAATTAACCCCTCATAACTTCATGCGGATCTTAGCTTTTGATTATGGAACCAAACGGATTGGCATAGCTGTAACAGATCCGCTGCAAATCATCGCCACAGGTTTAGATACCATTCATCCCAAGGATATAGTCGAATACTTAAAAAATTATCTCTCCAGGGAAAACGTGGAACTTTTTGTAGTTGGCGAGCCGCTGCAAATGGATGGAACTCCTTCACAATCTACTCCCCATATTAAAGGTTTTATTACGATACTTACCAAGCAATTCCCTGAAATACCGGTTGAACGTATCGATGAACGTTTCACTTCTAAAATGGCTTCAGCTGTAGTAGCTCAAAGTGGCTTGAAGCGTTCAGACAGACAAAACAAGGCCCGTTTAGACACGATTTCTGCAACGATTATACTGCAGTCTTATCTAGAGAAAAGAAGCTATCAGTAGGAAAATCAGGGCTTCGGGAGGAATGCGTACCTTTGCACTATGGAATTTATCAGTGAAGGCCTAAAAAACTACCTGTTAAAATACTGCGATCCCGAAGACGAGCTTCTTAAGACAATAGACCGGGAGACAAACCTTAAAGTTTCAATGCCCCGCATGTTGTCGGGACACTACCAGGGCCGGGTACTTAGTATGCTCAGTAATATGGTTCGACCCTCGTGCATTCTTGAGATAGGGACATTCACAGGCTATGCTACGTTATGCCTTGCTGAAGGACTAACAGAAAATGGATCAATCCATACGATTGATGTAAACGCGGAACTCGAGGATATGGTAAGGGCTAATTTCAGCAGATCGACTTTCCATGATAAGATCATATATCATTTGGGTGATGCGATCAGAATAATCCCCGAAATAGAAGAAGTTTTCGACATCGTATTTATCGATGCCGATAAAAAAAATAATGGCGCATACTACAGTCTGGCGATCGATAAATTAAGATCGGGTGGAATTATTATCGTGGACAATGTGCTATGGAGTGGAAAAGTTCTTGAAAGAAAAACAGACCAGAATACAGCAATAATTGCTAATTTTAATAAAATGGTGACTGAGGATCACAGGGTTGATAAACTAATACTCCCTGTACGCGATGGGTTGTTTATTATAAGAAAACGATAAAACAAGCGTTCTTCTTTAGTTTATTCAAAAACTTAAAGCATCAAATCATGAAACATTTATGTATTCTGCTATTTATTTGTTTGAGTTCAACTGTTAAAGCACAAACCAGCGCACGCGAGTATATTGAGAAGTACAAGGATCTTGCAATAAGCCACATGAACGACCAGGGTGTCCCTGCAAGTGTAATACTAGCCATCTCTATGCATGAATCGGCTAACGGGAACAGTAAGCTCGCAAAATACCTGAACAATTATTTCGGCATAAAAGGCAAAAATACAAGCACAGATATAAAGTCTTCATACCGCGGGTACGAATCTGCTGAAGACTCTTATCGCGATTTTATGGGCGCCATGCATAGAAATAGAAAGTTTAAAGCGCTATTTGACAAGTATTCTAGTTACGACTATTACAACTGGGTTAAGGGGATTGAGAACGGCGGCTATGCAGCGAGTAAACAATGGGCTACCCGTGTGCTTGAGATCATCAAAAAATATCGGCTATATGAACTTGATGCCCGGCCGGAAGGTGCTGAGGTAAATCCTTTGAATTTAGCATCCGAACCACATAAACCCGCGAAATCTGCACTTTCTGTCTACATAGTTAGAAAAGGTGATTCTCTAAATGCCATCGCAAAGAAGTTTAGCACGAGCGTTAAAAACTTAATGATTAGAAATTCATTGGCAAACAGTAAGTTGGCCATCGGACAAAAATTGGTACTGTAAATCAAAATAGCAAAGAAAAAGTTTAAGAAAGATCTGAAATTATTGAATTTAGCCAGTGCATTACTAACAGTTTTAAATGAAGATATTCCTAATACCCTCAATAGTCTTAATATCAATCTTAAGTGCCTGCAATACCCGTAAGGTTACAGTTTCAAAACCTGCTCCTCCTGCTACCCAGGCATCAAAACCAATTAAAACCATAAGCGGAAACACGCTGGTTAATAAATACACTGCCGAAGCTTACATTGAAAGATTTAAAGCTATTGCTATCAAGGAGATGAACAGTTACGGCATTCCTGCAAGCATTACTCTTGCACAGGGATTGCTTGAATCGGGTAATGGCAACAGTAGCCTGGCCCGCGATGCTAACAATCATTTTGGTATTAAATGCACTTCCGAATGGAAAGGCAAAACTATTTTGAAAGACGATGATCAGGTAAATGATTGCTTCAGGGTTTACAGCAGCCCGGAGGAATCTTTTCGCGACCACTCAGAATTTCTAAAACGTAAGCGTTATGCTTCATTATTCGAGCTCAACAAAGACGATTATCAGGGTTGGGCAAGCGGGTTAAAAGAAGCAGGCTATGCAACTAACCCCCGTTATGCGGAATTGCTGATAACATTGGTAGACCGCTATGATCTCAGCAAATATGATCGTAAAGAAGGTTATTTGGAAAAGATCAAACGTGAGGACAAGGTTTTGACTGAAATAGTGCAGAATATTCCCGAGGAAAAGAAGCAGGAAACATCCAAAGCACCGGTAGAAATGAAGATTTACGAAGTTAAACAAGGTGATACCATGTATTCTATTGCAAAACGCTTCTCCATTACTATAGATGATCTTAAAATTCTGAACGATCTCGGAACCTCCGATGTCAAATTGGGCCAGTTATTGCTTGTTTCAAAATGAGAGCCAAGTATCAAGAATCAAGACTTAAAGCTCGATAATTGAACAGTTATCTTATATTGAAATGCAAAACGCAGCGACTAGAACTACTAAAACCCTTTCTCAATTACCAACAACCGCATCTTGATACTAGATCCCTGCCTACCGGCAGGCAGGCTTGATACCTGATACTTGCTCTCAAACGTTAAAATTGTTAAATCCAAACCTACACATAACAGAAACCCGTAAGTTTATTGAAATTGAGAAAAGCTGTTTACATACTATTTATGTTTTTCATCTCTGCAGGCAAGCTGATCGCTCAGGATCAAGGTTTTCAGGGTATTGTGTTTGATATGGACAGCAAGCAGCGCTTAACCCGTGTTTATATTTATAACACCCGAACCGGCGAAGGATTCTATAATACTACCAAAGGAGAGTTTAAAACCACGGCCCGAACGGGCGATGTGCTTGTCGCTGCCCTGCAGGGATATGGTGTAGATACTATCAGTATTAAATCAGAAAAAACACTTCTATTCTATTTACGGAGAAATAGTATCCAGCTTCAGGAAGTTGTTGTGCGTGATAGCCTGAAAACGCCTGCCGAACAGCTTAAACAATCGCAGGAAGAGTATAATACCATTTATACTAAGGGTGCCGTTAAAGATGTATTCACAACCGGCGGCAGTAATGGAGGTGGTGGGGCAGGTTTAAGCATCAACGCGATATATAATCTTTTAAGTAAAGAAGGTAAAAACGCGCGGATGTTGCAAAAAATTATTGAACGTGATTATCGCGATGCTATGATCGAATATCGGTTTACAAGAACTCTTCTCAATAATGTAACGGGTTTAAGCGGTGCCAAGCTCATTGATTTTAAACAGCAATATAAACCAGGTTATTACTTTATCCTTGAGGCAAATGATTACGAGTTAATAAAATATATACAAAAGTCGTATCTAAGCTATCTCGGAAACCCCGGGACTTACCGGCTTGGGCCTCTAAAGGGTAATGAACAATGAAATTTCCGGTTGTTCATCTGTCATTTCTTCCGGCAGCAGGAATGGCAATATTCCCTTTTATTTTTATTAAGTATAATGGTCTGAAGAATAATAAACAGATCATCAATCATGAACTTATACACATCAGACAGCAAATCGAGTTATTGGTCATACCTTTTTATATTATCTATATACTCCACTATCTCGTTAATCTCCTTTGGTATAGAAATCATGCCCAGGCTTACAGAAATATAGTTTTTGAGCGAGAAGCTTATATTAATGATTCCGACTTAATGTATTTAAAAACGCGTAGATTTTACTCCTGGATAGGATATTTCCAATCATAAATCCTTAAAAATATTAGAAAGAGGCCTTTTTTCGTTTTATTTGCAAAATGCTTATCCGCTGCTTGATCCTTTTGTTTTTTATCATTTATCAATGCCACGAAGCGAGCGGACAGGAATCTAAAAACCAATCAGATACCACCATCCTGAAAGATCTTAAGGAGTATCCCCGAAGAAATACACTACCTGTGCGACGGCCGGTAATTTTTCCTGAAATTGTCAAGCTTCCTGAGCCTGATAGTTTAAAATTAAGTATTAATTACTGGCGAACATGGACTTCATTAGGGTTAAACGTAAACCAGGCTTCCTTCAGCGAAAATTGGGGTGGAGGTGGCGTGAATTCCCTGGCCTTTGGAGGACAATATTCATACAAAACAGACTATACCAAGGGTGATAAAAACTTTGTTTCGGAAGTTTTACTGCAATATGGAAAACTAAAGAACAAAGACCAGCTCTCACGTAAAACTGCCGACCGGATATTCTGGGATAATAAGGTTGCTCTTAAATTATCAAAGAACTGGTATTTTTTCGGCTCTTTGAATTTTGAATCGCAATTCGATAGAGGTTTTTCTTTCACCAAAAATGCGCAGGGAAATGAGATCAGGACCCTTCTCTCCAGATTTATGGCGCCGGGATATCTAACGGAATCAATAGGTTTCGAGTACAAACCTGTAAAATATTTTTTTATACGGATCGGTACAGGAACGGCAAGGCAAACTTTCGTTATTGACACAAACTTATATAGAACGAATCCTAAAAATTTCGGGGTTAAACCTGGAAAAAACTTCAGAAACGAACTTGCATTCCAGGTTGTTGCGGCAATTGATAAGGACATAGCTGAAAACCTAAATCTCAAAAGCAGATATACGATGTTCGCAAACTACGAAAAGCTCAAAAGCATAGATAACCGGCTTGATGTCACGCTAACGGCACGAGTGAATAGAATGATCAACGTATCCCTTGCAGGCATAGTTCTTTATGACGATGATACAGCAGATGAAATTCAGGCAAGTCAGGCACTTTCTCTCGGCCTGGTCTATAAATTTCCACGATAATCAGGTCTTTTTCTTAAGCTGAAGGTAAGAGATCATACAATATTTTAAGGCAGTACACAGCAGGCAGGCTAAAAGTAGTCCTGATTTCAGTAATTGGCTTAGTTTAGTTTTCAGTAATATTAGATGCAAAAAGTGTAAATACGTTGCAACATTTCGTTAAAAGGTGTTAAACGGTGTTAAATTTTGGAAAATGCCTGGACACTTCGGGGCAGTAAAGAGAAGTGGTGAGAAGGAATTTGTTCGAAAACATTAACTTTGCGCCAGCTAAAAGCTGATTAAGATGTTTGAAAATTTACAGGATAAACTGGACAGGGCCTTCAAGGTATTAAAGGGGCAGGGAAGCATTACCGAGATAAACGTGGCGGAAACCATGAAAGAGATTAGAAAAGCTCTTCTGGATGCCGATGTTAATTATAAAACTGCCAAAGCTTTTACAGATGAAGTCAGGGAAAAGGCTTTAGGACTGAATGTTCTAACCTCTGTGTCGCCCGGACAGCTCCTCACGAAACTAATGAATGATGAGCTGGCAAACCTGATGGGTGGAACCGTTGAGGAACTGAACATCACAGCCAACCCAACAATTATTTTAATCGCCGGACTTAACGGTGCGGGTAAAACTACATTTTCCGGGAAGCTTGCTAATTTTCTTGCAACACAGAAAGGTAAAAAACCTCTTTTAGTTGCCGGGGATATATACCGCCCTGCCGCTATAGATCAGCTGGAAGTTTTAGGCGGGCAAATTAACGTTCCGGTTTATGCTGATCGTGGTTCGAAAGATCCTGTAGAAATTGCAAGGGCTGGTATCGCGGAAGCGAAAAAGAATGGTCAAAACGTCGTCATCATTGATACGGCCGGTCGCCTGGCAATAGATGAGGGAATGATGAATGAGATCGCCGAGGTGAAATCAAGCACCAATCCTCACGAAATTCTGTTTGTTGTCGATGCAATGACTGGGCAGGATGCTGTTAATACCGCTAAAGCGTTCAATGACCGGCTTGATTTCACGGGTGTTGTATTAACAAAACTTGATGGCGATACCCGTGGCGGTGCAGCACTTTCAATTAAATCAGTCGTCAATAAGCCTATAAAATTTATAGGTACGGGCGAAAAAATGGAAGCCCTCGACGTGTTCTATCCAGACCGTATGGCTTCCCGGATCCTGGGAATGGGTGATGTGGTTTCTTTGGTTGAACGCGCGCAAATGCAGTTCGACGAAAAGGAAGCCGCCGAGCTTCAGAAAAAAATCCGCAAAAATAAATTTGACTTTAACGATTTCCTCAGCCAGATCCAGCAAATTAAAAAGATGGGTAATATGAAGGATCTGATGGGAATGATACCCGGTGTCGGTAAAGCTCTTAAAGACGTTGATATTGATGACAATGCATTTACCCCCATCGAGTCCATCATCCGTTCGATGACTCCCCACGAGCGCGAAAATCCTGACTCCATCAACCAGAGCCGCCGAAGCAGAATTGCAAACGGCTCGGGAACAAACATTGCGGAAGTGAACAAGCTGATTAAACAATTTGAAGACATGCGTAAAGTGATGAAGCAATTCTCGAATCCAGCTGCTGCTGCAAAAATGATGAAGGGAATGCCGAAAATGCCGTTCGGAAAGTAGGGCTACAAAACATCGTGTTGCATTTTTACCGCAGAGGTCGCGGAGTTTTTCGCGGAGAACGCAGAGAAAAGACGGTTCACTCTTTTTACAACACTGCTATCCGACTTCCCTCTGCGTTCTCCGCGCGTACTTTGCTTCCTCTGCGGTTAAATTTCCGACCAGGTACGAGCCTTCGTAAATTCCCATCCCTACAACAATATTACACTCCACATCAATTTCCAGCATATTTTTCCCTCCTTTTATTCATAGCTTTATACTAACGCTATGATTAAGAAATGGTTAAACACTATTTGACAGCTATTTTTCTGCTTCTGTCGCTGTTCTCCCGGTCAGCTTCAATACTCATACCTATGGACGAGACCCAGAAAAATCATCTCAAATCTTATGGCATTGCGTACTGGACACTAAAAAAAGATGTGTCCGTCGACTGGCTTCTAAATTACCGTGGCGGAAGTTTTCTAATCAAATACGCCCAGCCTATCGAAAATGAGTGTCGTGTGCGCGGGATATCCTACGAAGTTATTACTGATGGCCAGGTAAATGCAATTCTGACAGAGATTGCAAGCCCTGAAATAAACATGGAAATGGTCAAGCTTGAGACCGCTGCGAAAATCGCTGTTTATTCGCCCAATAATGTTTTTACTACTAAGGACTACACCGATGCGGTACAGCTGGCACTCGAATATGCGGAAATTCCCTATGATATTATTTATGATGATGAAGTTCTGAAGGGCGATCTTTCCAAATATGAATGGCTGCATCTCCATCATGAAGATTTTACGGGCCAATTCGGACTTTCAGGGCAAAGGCAATCACCGGAAGACATTAATATCCAGAAATCTATAGCTACCAGACATGGCTATTCCAAGGTTTCGCAGATGAAGCTTACTGTGGCTAAGAACATCAGCAAGTTCGTAAGCGGCGGCGGCTATTTGTTTGCCATGTGTTCTGCTGGCGAAACACTTGATGTTGCCCTGGCTGCTGAAGGTATCGATATCGTTGAAAGTAATTACGATGGTGATGGATCTGATCCCGGGGCTCAATCCAAACTTGATTTTAATAAAACGCTCGCTTTTGGCAATTTCATTTTAAAACCTGATTATCGCGGCTTCTCCAATATCAATGCCGGCAGGTATGCAAATCCCGAAAATGATTTTTTTACCCTATTCAGCTATTCCGCAAAATGGGACCTGGTTCCTTCTATGCTTACGCAAAATCATGAATTCGTGATCAAAGGGTTTAACGGACAGACCACAGCTTTCAATGAGAGTACGGTAAGATCGCAGGTGTTGGTGATGGGTGAAACGAAAGTGGCGGGAGTGGCGCGATATATCCATGGTGAATTAGGCAATGGACAATGGACTTACTATGGCGGGCACGACCCGGAAGGCGACATTGGACGTGGCGGAGGTGGTTCCCGCAATAACGGGGTCCGGATGCTTACTAACCCCGCCGACAGAAAGCGTGACCTAAGTCTTACTCCAAATTCGCCCGGATACCGTTTGATCCTGAATAACGTGTTATTTCCGTCTGCTAAAAAGAAAAAGCAAAAGACCTGAATACATCCCCAAAGGTTCGAAGCGTGAAGTATATCGACCTTTCCTGAAGCCATGAAGGGAAATCTTAATTCCTATTCCCCCTATTTCTATCTACTCTTATGGAACAAATAATGATGTTCAATCGAATGCTTACGCTGGAGTCTCATATATAAAAAACTTCGAAAATTCAAGGAAACTCAGTGTAGGCCTGACTAAAAATGTCGGTTTTGGCGGAATTGCTTATGGTCGCCTTTCTGCCCGAAGGCCCGACCGAAGCGTCTATATGAGCGGGTTTAATTCTATTACCAATTCGCTCGCATTAAAAATACAGTATAGTTATGATCTCCGAAAAAGTACCCGACCCGTTCCGGCAGATGATGGAAAGATTCGGCAGGCCTTATTCCTGGAAGCACTGGGCAGTGGCGGTCTGTACTCAGTCAACTATGACCGTCGATTTAAACTGGGTAATCATGGGCTGGGTGCCAGAATCGGAGTTGGCGGAGGTTGGCTATATTCCACTGAGGAGACTGAAGGTGCGAGGTATGTTTCCTTTCCCATACTGCTAAATTAGATTGCAGGCAAAAGCCGAAGCGGATTTGAAGCGGGAGTAGGGCTTACAACTAACGTAGCACCAACCAAGCCTGTAGGCGACCCAGGATTGTTAGCTTATGGCGTAGCGAACTTAGGTTACCGCCTTCAACCGCTGAAAAATGGTTTCATGATGCGTGCTACCTGGGCCCCAACTTTTGATAAAGACGGATTATATGGGAAATGGGCTGGACTTTCTTTTGGGTATAGTTTTTAATAATACCATTCCCTTATTCCTTGGTCAGTTTGCTTTCACGACACTTTTCTACCTCGGCTTCCATGCGTTCTCCTTGTGTCATTACTTATATTTTTAGCAAAGAAAGCAACTAGAACGCTTAAAGGCAATTTGGGGTTGGTCGGACGGTTTCTCTGCACGGACTAACTTTCTTTTTGGACTAAGGCACAATGTCGGTATTAAATCAATTTCAGATGGCAGCATGTATGTTAATTTATACGGAGAGCGCTCCGATGGTACATTTTCTGTTCGCTCAAATTATATTGGTCTAGACTTGCAGCTTAGGTATTTGGCAAAGAAATCCAATATGGGGTATAGTCGTCCAATTCCAGTAGCTTCAGACAATCAGGATTTTAGGCGGTCTATTTTTGTTGAATTTCTTGGAAATAGTCCCTTGTTGTCTTTGAATTATGATATGATGCTGAAACGGCATCATAACGACGGTTTTGGAGTTCGGGCAGGTTTTGGTCTTGGTGAGTACATAAATTCAGATTATGCTCAAATGCCCAACTATCTTTCCATACCAATCGGGGTAACTTACAATATTGGTCCAAAGCGTCATGCTTTGGAAGTAGGTATTGGTTATACCGCCCAATTCCTAAGCTCCCCCATTCCTGAAAAACTTCCATCCCGATCATCTGGAAATCTTAACATTGGATATCGTTTTCAGCCACTTAAAGATGGATTACTTTTCAGGCTTTATTGGGCGCCATATCATAGAAAGCAAGTCTTCACTGATTGGGCAGGTGTATCATTGGGATATAGCTTTGAGTAACTTTAGTATGAAACGGCTTTCTAGTACAATAAATGGCCAAATGAATACGGCTTTAATCCCAATGAAATATCTTAAAGAAGCCGGTAATAACAGTATTCTTTAATACTTTTCATGACCGATAAGCTGTTTACTATCTTTTCAAATACCTTCTTTTCTGGGCAAAACAGACTTCTAACCGCATCTATAGGTTATCCCGTCTATTATCATTACTCCTTGTACACAAATTTCATCTTGACTCTCAACAAGTTTAAGGAAAACGGCATAAACGTATATATTCCCCACAAATCCATTTATTCCGTTCCTGCCTTTACTTAGTTCATCGTACAGATAATTGAGTTCCATAATTAATTCAAAAAATATGGAAACTTAAAAAGTATGGTGGTACCGCTCCCTCATTATTACGCTCTTTTAACCGTACCGGCCTGAGCATTTTGTAAATTAGATTTCTACCTCTGTATCATGCCAGTAAAGACCTACGGAAGCGCCGTTTTCGGGATTGAAGCCATTACCATCACAATGGAAGTTAATATGAGCGGCGGCACGAAATATTTTATTGTTGGTTTGCCGGACAATGCTGTACGGGAAAGCCTTTTCCGGATTGAAAGTGCGCTCAATAACTCTGGTTATAAGATGCCGCGCCGGAAGATCGTGGTGAACCTTGCCCCGGCAGATATTCGCAAAGAGGGTTCGTCTTACGATCTGCCCATTGCAATGGGCATTCTTGCGGAGTCAAGCCAGATCACACGGGAGAAGCTCAAAGAATTCCTGATAATGGGTGAAGTATCATTAGACGGAGGCCTTCAGCCTATAAAAGGCGCACTTCCCATTGCCATACAAGGTAAACGTGACGGTTTCAAGGGTTTGATCCTCCCAAAGGTGAACGCGCGCGAAGCTGCTATAGTGGATAATTTTGAAGTATATGGAGTGGAAAATCTCTATGAGGTAATTGAGTTCTTTACTGGTAAACGATCCCTGGAGCGAACCATAGTAGATACCAAACAGGAATTTCTTCACAACATAAGCAATTATGAAAGTGACTTTTCTGACGTGAGGGGGCAGGAAAATATCAAACGTGCCCTGGAAATCGCAGCAGCAGGGGGACATAATGTAATACTCATTGGTCCGCCCGGAGCTGGCAAAACAATGCTGGCGAAACGCTTACCGACTATACTGCCGCCCTTAAATTTATACGAAGCCCTAGACACCACCAAGATCCATTCTGTAGCCGGAAAGCTCTCTGCATCGGAATCGATAATGACAGTCAGGCCATTCAGGTCGCCGCATCATACAATCTCGGATGTAGCGCTCGTTGGTGGGGGAACTAATCCGCAGCCCGGAGAGATATCACTTGCCCATAATGGGGTTCTTTTCCTGGATGAACTCCCGGAATTCAAACGGACAGTACTTGAAGTGATGCGTCAGCCGCTGGAGGAGCGCCGGGTGACCATCTCGAGGGCAAAATCGACAATTGATTATCCAGCAAGTTTTATGCTGGTAGCTTCGATGAACCCCTGCCCATGCGGCTTTTACAACCATCCCGAAAGGGATTGTATCTGCGCTCCAGGTGTTGTTCAACGGTACCTGAGTAAGATCTCAGGCCCTCTGCTCGACCGCATCGATCTGCATGTAGAAGTTACGCCGGTAAACTTCAGCGAACTCTCCTCTGATCGTCCTGCTGAAAAAAGCAAAGCTATCAGGGAACGGGTAAGTGCAGGGCGGGAAATACAGATTGCACGATTCGAAGAAATACAAGAT
>NZ_JBKJUM010000023.1:0-11682 GCF_046590655.1 Daejeonella sp. | reverse complement strand
AGGTCTGAGGTCTGAGGTCTGAGGTCTGAGGTCTGAGGTCTGAGGTCTGAGGTCTGAGGTCTGAGGTCTGAGGTCTGAGGTCTGAGGTCTGAGGAAAGGGGTAGTTAAGTTACGATTATTTCTTTTTTAGATTTAGCTATTTTTCTTCTTTTTTTATTTCCAAGCAATATACAACTTATGAATCTTTGCTCCTACTTCGTCAGCTTTACGATAGATAGCATCAAACTCTTCAGATGTGATGTATTGGCAATCTTTAGCAAAATTTAGCCAGACTTTCGTTTCTTCGAGTGAGCCTGCAGAATAGACTAGAAACTTTTTGAATTCCGAAGGGTAAGTTTTCCTTCCAAAGCCTTCCGCAATATTAGCGCTGATTGATCGCGTTGAACGCACAATCTGATCAGTTAAAGAATATTTTTCCGACTGCGGAAATGTTATACTAAGGTTGAAGACATCGACTGCGAGCTTATATGATAGCTGATAGACCTCCAGATCCGAAAAGGATTTAATCATAAAAAGTATGCTTTTCCTAAAGTAGACATACTTTTTACTACCTGAATCAGACCGTGCAAATTAATTAGTCGCCGGCAAGATTCCGACTTCCGACCTCCGACTTCCGACTTCCGACTCCCGACCTCCGACACTCCGACACTCCGTCAAAAGTCCTTATTCAGCAGCTTCTCTAATTCTCCCAAAGTCATTTTCATCTTAACCCTTCCCTGCTTAGCATAGGAAATCTCACCCGTTTCTTCTGAAACGATAACAGCAACCGCATCACTTGTTTCCGAGATCCCTATTCCAGCTCTGTGACGAAGGCCAAATTGAGGAGGTAACTTGTCATTTTCGGTTAAGGGAAGAATGCTGCTGGCGCATTTGATCTTATTTTCTGATATGATTACCGCTCCATCGTGCAGTGGGCTGTTTTTCTGAAATATACTTTCGAGTAAGCGTTTGGAAACACGGGCGTCGATTATTTCGCCGCTGTTCTGATAGAACTGCTCATCATAATACTTGGCGAAGATGATAAGTGCTCCAGTCTTACTTTTCTGCATGCTTTTGCAGGCGTCGATTATGGGTTTTATGCGTGCGGAATTGTCCTTCTCAATCTCCTTACGACCGAATAAAAACGACCACCATGCCTTGTTCTTTTGCAGGGATGCGTTCCGGCCTATAAGTAGCAGGAACCTACGGATCTCCTGCTGGAAAACCACAATCAATGCGATGAAACCTATTTGAACGAAACCATCCAGAATCTCAGTAAGAAGCTGCATATGCGCCTGTTTAACCACCAGGTAGACTGCGTAAATGATGACCAGGCCAAGCAGGATGTTAAGAGCGATTGTTCCCCTAATCAGGTTAAAGACGTAATAAATGATTAGTGCGACAAGAATGATATCAAGAAAATCAAGCAAACGCAGATTGAGGAAACTAAAGTCAAATCCTTCCATTTTTTAAAAGTAAAGATAAAATACGATTTAAGAATAGGATTCATAGGATGCTGGTCGAAGATTTGTCTGGAATAGGATTCATAGGATGATAGGATTATAGGATGCTGGGCGGAGAGGTTGGGCATAAAATCTGGCACTTTTCGGATAAAAGGGATAGGATTATTAGGTGTTTCCCCCGCGGGCGGGGGCAGGGGGTGGATTTACCCTACTTTTTCAAAAATCATAATCGCCTCCTTCGCAGCTTTCACGTCATGCACCCTCAGTATATTGGCGCCCTTCATCAGTGCAATGGTGTTGGCCGCGATTGTGCCGTTCAGGGCATTATCAGCATCCGTTCCAAGAGTTTTATAGATCATGGATTTACGCGACAGGCCTGCAAGGATAGGATGGCCTGTGATTTTTAAGTAGTCCAGGTTTTTTAATAGCTCAAAGCTTTGTTCGGGAGTTTTTGCAAATCCAAAGCCAGGATCCACGATGAGGTCCTTTACATCTAATTGTTTCAACTGATCGATTTTAGCTGCGAAATAATAACATACATCTGTGATCAGATCGTTGTATTCTGTAAGCCCCGTCATCGTTTGAGGGGTTCCTCTCATATGCATGAGAATGTATGGGACGCGAAGTGCGGCAACAGTTTCAAACATAGCTTTATCCATTTCGCCTGCCGAAATATCATTTATTATGTGCGCGCCTTCGTTGATTGCCGCCTTCGCTACTTCCGATCTGAAGGTATCAATTGAAAGAACTGCATCCGGAAATTCTTTAACGATGGCTTTAACGATGGGGATTAATCTTTCCAATTCTTCCACTTCAGAGATATGATCAGCACCCGGACGGGAAGAATACGCGCCAAGATCCAGAATGTCTGCACTTTCAGTCAGCATTAATTCTGCCTTGTTTAGCGCGCTGCGGGAATCATTGTTCCGGCCTCCGTCATAAAAAGAATCGGGAGTCAGGTTGAGAATTCCCATTATCCTGGGTTTGGAAAGATCCATCAGAATCCCCCGAAGATTTAACGATAATTTTTGCTGAAAAACTGTATTTTTATCCGCCATCGAAAGGCAAAATACCGATTAATTCATCGTTGAAACAAATAAAATCACAGTCTTGGCTAAAAACACATCTTTAGAATACGATACAGTAATAGGTATTTGCAGGAAACTTTTTATCAAAAAGACAAGCGATTATGGGTCGGCATGGCGAATTCTCCGAATGTCGTCTATTACAGACCAGATCTTTATTAAGGCCCAACGTATCCGTACCCTTGAAGAAAAGAAGGTGTCGAAGGTGGAAGATGATATAACCTCAGAATATATTGGCATAGTTAATTACTGTGTTATCGCCATGATGCAGCTCGATCTTGCGAATGATGAACGGACAGAACTGCCTCCAGAAGAGGTGTCAACCTATTTTGACAGGGTGGTAATTGAAACAAAGGAATTAATGAATGCCAAGAATCATGACTACGGTGAGGCCTGGAGGGATATGCGTGTGAGTTCGCTTACTGATCTCATACTTATGAAAATATTACGTGTAAAACAGATCGAGGATAATTCAGGTCAGACGCTGGCTTCGGAAGGGGTACGCGCTAATTATCAGGATATGCTGAATTATTCGGTTTTTGCATTAATTAAACTTAGTTAAGTGGAAAGCGGAGAGCCGATTTTATCGGGAGACAGAGTTAATTATGGGAAGAATTTTGGCAACAATTAGCAGGGCGATTGTAGGATTGCTTTTTATTTTTTCGGGGCTGATAAAGGCGAATGATCCACTGGGCTTTGGGTACAAACTCCAGGAGTATTTTGAGGTTTTCCATATCGGTTTCCTGAATGATTACGCACCGGCAATTGCGATCGTATTATGTACTCTGGAGATTGTGTTAGGTGCTCTTTTGCTTTTAGGCTTTTGGGCAAAAGAAGTGGCGTGGGGGCTGTTAATTCTTATCATTTTCTTCACGTTCCTGACTTTCTATTCTGCATTCTTCGAGGTTGTCACCTCCTGTGGATGTTTTGGAGATGCAATTCCCTTGACCCCATGGCAATCTTTTAGTAAAGACCTGATCTTGCTGGCTTTGATTGTTATTATTTTCAGACAGCGTGACCATCTTGAACCGGTAATATTAAATAAACGTGCTCAGGATCTGATTTCCGGGTTTATTGTTATTTTATCGCTTGGGTTTGGACTTTTTACCTATAATTTTCAACCTATCGTTGATTTTCTTCCATATAAGATCGGGAATAATATCCCTGCCTTGATGGTCGTCCCTCCGGGAGCGCCGCTCGATGTTTACGAAATCACTTATAATTTAAAAAATAAGAAGTCGGGCGAGGAGAAAAAGATGACCGATAAGGAATACCTGAAAAGCGGGATATGGAAGGATACTAGCTGGGAGATTGTGGGTGAGCCGGTGAACAGGCTGGTAAAGAAGGGGTACGACGTAAAAATAAAGGATTTAAAGATCACGGATAGTCAGGGTACAGATTACAATAAGGAGCTTTTGGAAAATCCCTATTATAATTTGATTGTTGTTGCTTACGACCTATCTAAAGCCAGCAAAAACGGCATTGGCGACTTAAACGCATTGGCTATAAATGCTGCAGAAAATTTTAACGTAAGAACCGTATTGCTAACTTCGAATTCTGCGCAAAGCGCTGAAGAATACAGTAACCAGAATAAACTCGTTATGGAAATCTTCTATGCCGACGGCATACCGCTTAAAAGTATGGTTCGTGCTAATCCTGGGCTGCTGCTTTTGAAGAATGGAACAGTGATTAATAAATGGCATTTTCACAATTTGCCATCTTACGAGGAACTGGCAGACCAGTATTTTCAAAACAATTAAGGAAAATAAACATTAATACTGCAGGTGGGATGTGCCCCCTGTGTCAAAAAAGTAGAGAGAAATTTATGAAGGTGTTTCTTATTGGTTTTATGGGTAGTGGGAAGACTACCGTTGGGAGAAAGCTCGCAAATTATTTGAAATACGAATTTATAGACCTTGATAAATTTATTGCAGCGAAGGCGGGTATGAGTATACCCGATTTCTTTGCTAAGCATGGAGAAGAGGAATTTCGTAAAATGGAACGGGATGTTCTGCAAAATACACTGTATCCGGAGAATGTAGTCATTGCTACCGGTGGAGGTACGCCAACCTATGATGATAACATGAACTGGATGAATGAGAATGGCAAAGTAGCCTATCTGTCATTACCTCCAAAAGCACTTGCCAGCAGGCTCGAGAATTCGACAACTGACCGCCCCCTGCTAAAGAATCTAAAAGGTGAGGAACTCGTTGGGTTTATTACATCGAAACTGAAAGAACGCGAACCCTATTATAACCTGTCGAAATGCGTAATCAGCGCAAGTGATATAACGGCGGAGAGGCTGGCGTTTTATTTGAATTTGGGATATGAGGTGTGAGGACTGAGGTCGGAGGTCGGAGGTCGGAGCCGGGCGGAGATACACTTCGGATTAAGAATGCAGATGACGGAAATCCATCAGACATCTGACCTCTGACTTCAGTTCCGTCATCTCAAATAAACTGCATCTTCTTCCCCTTTAACCCCCATTACCACATCAACGTGTTCCTTGAGTATAGTAGCGAGCTCCAGACCGGTATAATCAGGTGAGACGGGAAAAATACGGTGACTTCTGTCGATCAGGACGAGGGTTCTTAATTTTTTAAGAGGTATATCCAAAAATACTCCCAGTCCATAAGCAAGGGTTCTTCCGCTATTGAGCACGTCATCAACGAGGATCACGACTTTGTTAGATGCATTTGCAACTTCCATATCTGTAATTGCCTGTAAATGCGTACTGTCCTTATCCAGTCCGATTTTCATCAGTGTAACGCTAATCTCAGAAATCGACTCAATGGCTTTTTTGATTCTTTTGGCAATGATATAACCCTTATCTGCGATTCCGGCGACGATAATTTCCTTCTCGTCCAGATTATCTTCCAGGATTTCATACGCCATCCGTTCTATCTTCTGCGTAATCTGTTTTTTGTCGAGTATTAATAATTTCTTATCAGCCATTTCTCTCAAATTTCGCTTGAAAATACATATTCTTAAAGTTACAACCGATGCTAATTAGATATTTTACAGGCAAATGCCACGCAGACATTATCCGTACGTCTGTCAGCTAAAGAGTAATCTCCCACTTCCGACCTCAGACCTCCGACTTCCGACCTCCGTCCTCCGTCCTCCGACCTCCGATCTACTGGTAAGGGAAGAATACAAAATTCGCTCCCTCAGGAACAATTACAAAGACGCACATGAACTGGTAAGCATCTTTGTATTGTTTGAGAAATTTCTCTTGCTTGTCAGGCAAAATCAAGCCTTTTTCTGTAAATTCTTCCAGCGTCGAAGCGTGAATACTCCAATCAGTTTTGAGTTCATTCTTATCCAGAATAACTTCCCCCAGCTTTACTTCATGCTGGTGCGCTACGAATATTGGATAGGCAGAAATTCCCTCTACCATGATTTCAACAGCTACCTCTTTCAGAGATTCATTGTAAAATTTCAGATCAGCCTCAAGGCTTTTCAGAGGGCTTACTTTTTTGGGCTCCTCCTTATTTCCTTCGGGATCTAACAGGTCTTTGATATCCATAACAAAATTTATAACAATGCAGGCGCTTTAATAAGCTCCAAAAGTGCCACATTTTCTACATGCTGTGTATGCGGAAACATATCTACCGGCCGGATCCGTGTCACTTCATATTTTTCTTTCAATAAAGCAATGTCGCGTGCCTGGGTTGCTGCATTACAGCTTACATACACAATTTTCTCAGCCTCCAGTTCAAGCAATCGGGTCACCACATCCGGATGCATTCCTGCGCGTGGAGGATCAGTAATCACTACATCAGGCCTTCCATGTTCAGCGATAAAATCTGCATTCAGAATATCCTTCATATCTCCGGCGTAAAAGCTGGTGTTAGCGATATTATTTATCTCTGAATTTATTTTGGCGTCTTCAATAGCTGTCGGGACGTATTCAATTCCAATAACCAACTTTACGTCTGCCGCTACAAAATTAGCAATTGTCCCGGCTCCGGTGTAAAGATCGTAAACCAGTTCATCGCCCTTAAATCCGGCAAAATCTTTGGTTATTTTATAAAGTTCGAACGCTTGTTCCGAATTTGTTTGATAAAACGATTTAGGGCCAATCTTAAATTTTAGTCCGTTCATATTCTCAAAAATATGATCCGGTCCGTGGTAAATATGGATATCCTGATCGAAGATGGTATCGTTCTTCTTCTGGTTTATGATATATAACAGAGATGTAATACCAGGGAATTCATTTTTGAGGAACTCCATAGTTCCTGTAATTTGCTCGTCCTGAGGATAAGCAAAAACCACAATAACCATTAACTCCCCAATGCTTGAAGTGCGGATGATCAGATTCCGCAAAGCACCTTCGTGGTTCCTGAGATTGTAGAATGAAATTCCACTTGCCAGCGCATAATCTCTGACCCTGTTCCGGATATTATTTGAGGGATCAGCCTGCAGATGGCAGTGTTCAATGTCAAGGATTTTATCGAATCTCCCCGGAATATGGTAGCCAAGGGCGTTCATTTCCATCGTTTCTTCGCTATGCATGTCCCCATCAGTAAGCCAGCGCTTATCGGAAAAAGTGTATTCGAGTTTATTCCGGTAATAGCGGGAGGCTTTGGAGCCAAGGATCGTTTCCATGCCAGACACATCAACCTTCGCCAGACGCTGCAAAGCATCGCTTACGCTTTTCTGTTTAAACTGGAGCTGGGATTCGTATGTTAAATGCTGCCACTTACAACCGCCACAAACCCCGAAGTGCTGACAAAAAGGTTCCGTGCGGTGTTCTGATGGCCTGACCATATTTTGAATCCTGCCTTCATAGAATTTCTTTTTTCTTCGTACAAGCTCAACATCAACCAGATCGCCGGGAACGGCCTTATCGATAAATATCACGAGATCACCCGATTTACCTACCCCTTTTCCCTCTTCAGCAATATCAATTACCTCTATGTTTTGTAAGAACTTTAACTCTGCAGGAATTTTTTTCATGAGGGGCAAAAGTAAGGAAATTTGCGGGAAGACTGAGGTCGGAAGTCGGAGGTCGGAGGTCGGAGGTCTGTGTCGGAAGCGCAACAAGGAAATTACTGGCAAGTGCGGAAACAATTACCAATAATGGTGTTACGTGAAGGCAGTCTAACTTAAAGCCCTATAAAATAGCGACTCTTAAAAATCAAATTGCTCATCAATCAAAATGGAAATAATTAAAATCTCTCTGCTCATGGCTATTTGTGTTGTTATTGTTACAAATATAGTGGAAAATATACTGAAAACCAAAACGGTATGTGGAGTGTAAGTAATAAGTTATAGGTTGTAAGTTATAAGTTATAGCACAGCGTCCAGGTACTTACTCACCTACAACTAAGGTGCGGTATTTATGGCTTTAAGTAAAATATATCGGTTAACGCATAGCACAGCGTCTAGATACTTATAACCTACAACTTACAACCTACAACTAATGTGTGCTGTATTTATAGGGTGTAAGTAATAAGTTATAGGTTGTAAGTTATAGCACAGCGTCCAGGTACTTACAACGTACAACTCCCCTTTACGGTTTCCCGTATTAACGATCTGAATTGAGGAGATAACTTGCGAGATGCTATCAAGTATATGACTAACCGATTCGTATTAAATTTAAATCAGCAACCAAATGACGACTATGAAGTTCATGAATCTGGTTGCGAAAATTTTCCAATTACGGATTTTGACGAACTGGGGAATTTCTATGGTTGTCTGGCTGCCGGAATCGAAGCCCGACGCAGGTATCCCGACAGGAAGATTAACGGGTGCAAGGTTTGTGCGTATTTGTGTCATAAGAGGTGACTTTTTTCTTGAGCCCACACCGTTTTACTAAGTCATATGTACTAGCTAAGCTTGTACATATGATTTAGAGCAATTGGAAATTTTGAAAGAAATATCAGTTATTCAGCGTAATAAGCTGTATGTTTTTAAAAATTACCTTGATTTGTTTAAGGCATAAATAATTGTCTTACTTTGTCCATGCAAGAACCATTCGACATTTTTATAGGAGCAACACCCTATTCAGTATTTCCAGAAGAGGATAATACATTCACTATTTTCAAAGATGGAAAAGAATATACCCACATTCAAAAGGACACAGAAGGCGTCTGGCTGAGGCTGGATTATGAAACCGACCTTCCGCTTTTTGACGAAGATGCGGAGATAAATGAAATCGGCAGGCAGATAAATTTATATCTGGCGGGATTATAAAGGTTGCTCATCGACCAGGAGATAGGGTTGTAAAATGAAAGAGCTGGGCAGGTGAATGTTTAGTATTAAGAGTAATTTCAGAAAAGCTCAGCATACTGCGATCTCCTGTGGTTCAAATTTCAAAGATCTCTCAGAATTCGGACCATACTTGCGACTTTTGGGGTTTAGCCTCTCGAGTAAATCTTTGCTGTTAAATTTCTGCGGTTAATTTATTGTTCGCTTCACCAATCGTTTAGACAATATTTTTTAGATTAGAGAAATCTAAAACCTTGAAGCACCTTCTATTTTTTATCACTATCCTTTTCACGTTTTTCTCCTGTTCAGAGAAGAAGAACGATGAAACATTTAAAGAATCAACCGCGTTATTTCAACAAGCTTCTGCCTTTCGCGACTCCGCCAAAAAAGATTCTGCTTACGTTTATTTTAATCTGGCGAAGGATAAGTATTTACAGGAGAAAGACAGCCTGGCCGCGGGCATCTGCCTGGTTAATATGGGGATTATATCCACAGACCTTGGCGATCATTACGGGGGACAGGAATTGTCGCTGGATGCGGTAACTTATTTCGATGAGAACAATCCGGCTCACGATCCCTACCTCTTGTCAAACTACAATAATCTTGGAATTGCCAGCTACAATTTACTGCAGTATGCTAAAGCCGTGGAGTTTTATCAGAAGAGCTTAAAGTTCATAAGCGATAGTGCTTACGCCAGGGTTGTTAAAAACAATATCGCGAACGCCTATCGTAAAGAGGGTGATTTCAGCAAGGCGATCGATATGTATGAGTCGGCTTTGGTGATGGAAAATGATCCTAAAAACTATGCCCGCCTACTCTCCAATCAGGCCTATACCAAATGGCTTGAAAACCCGAACTATAATGCGACACCTGAACTTCGCCGGGCGCTCAATATCCGTTTCAAAGAAAAAGACCTGTGGGGACAAAACGCCAGCTATGCGCAGCTAGCCGATTATTATATTAAGAAGCAGCCCGACAGTGCGCGGCAATTATCATTGAAAATGTATGAGGCAGCAATCGCAATACGCAGCGCCGACAATCAGGTGGAAGCTCTGCAGAAACTCATCCCGCTAAGTGATGCTCCGAGTGCCAAACGGTATTTTGAGAGGTACAGGCAGCTTAGCGATAGCCTGCAGACCGCAAGAAACAATGCAAAAAATCAGTTCGTGGTTATTCGATATGAAACGGAGAAACATAAAGCAGAGAATCTTGAGCTACAAAAGGAAAATGCTTTCAGGGCATTCTGGATTACTTCCCTTCTTGCCTTATTCACATTCACCATGGTGATTCTTGCTTTCTGGTTTCGGCGAAGAAAAAAGCGTATGGAGCAAGAAGCCAAAAATGCCATCCGTGAAAGTCAGCTGAAAACCTCCAAGAAAGTGCATGATGTGGTAGCCAATGGATTGTACCGTATTATGTCGGAAATGGAAAATGCCAAACAGCTGAATCAGGAAAAGATACTGGATAGTATGGAAATATTATATGAGCAATCCCGGGATATTTCTTACGAAGACGACAATGAATTTGATACTGATTTTAAAGAATCAATAAAGCGCTTATTAATGTCGTTCGCCACAGATGAAATCAAAATCGGGATTGTTGGAAACAGTGGAGAAACCTGGGAGTATGTAAGCCCTGAAGCGAAGGTCGAATTAAAACATGTGCTCCAGGAACTGATGGTAAATATGAAAAAGCACAGCCGCGCAAATGCAGTAGCTGTACGTTTTAGGAACGAAGACGATCAGCTGAATGTGTGGTATACCGATAATGGCGTAGGCTGCCCGGAAGAAGTGGTTTTTGCCAACGGCTTAACCAATACGGGAAACCGTATAAAAAGTTTAGGCGGCACGCTTAGTTTTGAGGCCAGTACAGGCGGACTTAGCATACATATACAAATTCCTGCTGCACGTTAATCCATATGTTTGAAAGAGTACTCATTGCCGAAGATCACGAAAGCTCCAATATATCCGTCAGGAAGGCGCTGGAGGATTGCGGAATGGCAAATAACGACTATGTATTTTATTGTGACGACGCCATACTCCGTATCAGACAAGCGATTAAAAATGAATCTTCGTACGACCTGCTCATTACCGACCTTTCCTTTGATGAAGACGGCACACCTCAGAAAATCACCAACGGTATCGACCTGATCAAAGCCGCCCGGGAAATTCAGCCAGGCATCAACATCCTGGTGTTTTCTGTCGACGGCAAACCCGCTACCATAGATTACCTTTTTAAAGAACTGGCCATTAACGCTTTTGTCAGGAAAGCCCGCCGCGATGTCACCGAGCTGAAACTTGCCCTGGAAGCCGTTTCAAAACGAAGGAAGTATCTCAGCACCGGCCTCAGGCAAACGATCAAAGAATCCAACACCTACGATTTTAAGGATTACGATATTATATTGATCAAGCAGCTGGCTAAAGGGATGCTCCAAAAAGACATTCCTCAATACCTGCAGCAGCATGATATCAGCCCTTCCGGCCTGAGCAGCATTGAAAAGCGGCTGAACCATATACGCGAATCATTGAGCTTTACAAAGAATGAACAGCTGGTTGCTTTTTGTAAGGATGTGGGGGTGATTTGATCGGAGGTCGGAGGTCGGAGGTCGGAGGTCGGAATGTACGAAATAAGATAAACAAAATAATCTTATTAAGGTTAAGTCTTGGAATAATTAGTCTTATATACACGTATTTCCCGCTCTTGGCCGCGGGGGCTACCGTGTACCACATCTTTTCAAACTCTTTTTATCTCCTTTTAATGACCCTGAAGGGGTCAAATGTTTATAGAAAATCATGCTATCCGGTTTTGCCGACCCCGACGGCGGTCGTATATGATGACGCTTAACACATGCGACCACCTTCGGGGTCGACCAATCTATCCCCAGGTCGTTGTCTATAAACATGTGACCACCTTCGGGGTCGGTGGCTCTCCAACTAATA